>CAMBYH010000010.1 GCA_945872065.1 Arsukibacterium tuosuense | reverse complement strand
GAACGGCCCGCGAACATGGAGGGCGCCACAAGACGGGAATGCAGAGTGAAATACAGCCCGCTGTCACCGTAGCGCAGGTTCTCCTCGATGAGAATCTGCTCGTAGCGGAAGTCCCGAATGCCGGCGCCGCCGTACTGCTCGTCCGCCTGCATCAGCAGCAGGCCCTGCTCGCCACCCTTGCGAAAATTTCCCGGTCCACCTGGCCTGCGGCGTGCCAGCGATCCCGGTGGGGCTCTACTTCCTTCTGGAAGAAACGCCGCACCGAGTCCCGGAACATCTGGTGCTCGGGCTCAAAGAGATGTCGCTCCATGCTTCAGGCAGCAGAGCGGCGCGGAGTTGCGCTCGCGGGCGGGTAGTACGGCTGGTCTTTCGCCGCCCGGTCCCGAAGCGACGCCGGCACCTGGAAGCGTGGCCCGTAGGCCGCCGCCAGCCGGTCGCACTCGGCCACAAAGGCCTTGAGACCGATCGTCTCGATGAAGGACAGCGTGCCGCCCGTCCAGGGTGGATAGCCCCAGCCGAGGATCGAGCCGATATCCGCATCGGCGGGGTCTGTAACCACGCCTTCGTCAAGGCACCGGACCGTCTCGACCGCCTGCGCGTAGAGCAGGCGCTTCTTCACTTCTTCCACCGCGGGCTGCTGCGCTGCTGCTGGGTACACACCGGCGATGCCCGGCCAGAGGTACTTCTTGCCGTCTTTCGGATATTCATAGAAGCCCTTGCCGAACTTCTTGCCCTTCCGGTCCAGGTCCACCGCAAACTTGAGTGCCACGGCGATAGCAGACGGCCCTGTGTACTTGTCGCCCAGGTCCAGCTGGGTCTGCTGGTGAATCTTCGCCGACAGCTCCAGGCTGACTTCGTCGTGCACCGCCAGCGGACCTACAGGCATCCCCGCCTGCTTCCCGGCATTCTCGATCAGCGCCGGCAGCACCCCTTCCTGCAACAAGGCCATGCCCTCGTTGCAGTAGGTCATGAACACCCTGCTGGTGTAGAACCCGCGGCTGTCATTGACGACGATGGGCGTCTTCTTGATCCGCTGCACATAGTCCAACGCCCGGGCCACGGCTTCGTCCGATGTTTTCTGACCCAGAATAACTTCCACCAGCGGCATCTTGTCCACCGGCGAGAAGAAATGCAGCCCGATGAAGCTTGCAGGCCGTTTTGACGCTTCAGCCAGGCCCGTGATCGGCAGCGTGGACGTGTTGGAGGCAAAAATCGCGGTGTCGGGAATCACGGCCTCCGTCTTCCGGGTGACGTCCGCCTTGATCTCCCGGCTCTCAAAGACCGCCTCGATCACCAGCTCACAGCCCTTGAGGTCACCATAGTCCGTCGTGGGGTGGATACGGGCAAGAATGCCGGCCATTTCTGCCGCTGTCGTGCGGCCCTGATCCACCCGCTTCTGGAGCAGCGCGCGGGAGTAGTCCTTGCCCTTCGCAGCTGCCTCGGCGGTGCTGTCGAGCAAAACCACGTCCATGCCGGCCCGGGCGGAGACATAGGCAATCCCGGCGCCCATCATGCCGGCGCCCAGCATGCCGAGGCGCGTGACCTTCGACTTAGCCACGCCCGCGGGACGCCGGACCAGCTTGTCGGCGGCGCCCTTGTTGATGAACAGCGTCCGGGTCATGTTCCGGTAGACCGGATTGAGCAGCAGGCTTACGAAATAGCGGGCCTCGATCTTCAGGCCCGTGTCGAAGGGCACGATGCTGCCCTCGTAGACAGCAGACAAAATCGCAATCGGCGCCGGATAGTTGTGCTGGGTCTTGTCCGCGATGAGCGCAGAGCCCGCCATGAAGGTTTGCTGGGCACCGGGATGCAGGGCTCCGGCCCCGCCGGGCCAGCGAAAGCCCTTCTTGTCCCAGGGCTGCCCGGGTTCCGCGGCCTCGAGCAGCCAGCGACGCGCCACGTTCAGCAGCTCGGCCGGGGCCGCCAGTGCGTGCACGATGCCCAGCGCCTTCGCCTTCTCGGGTTCCACGTGGGTGCCCTGGGTCATCAGCTCCAGCGCCGGCTGGATGCCAATCAGCCGGGGCAGGCGCTGGGTCCCGCCAGCGCCGGGCAGGAGGCCAACCTGGACCTCCGGCAAGCCGACGACAGCCTTGGGATCGTTGCTCAGCACGCGGAAGTGGCAGGCCAGACAGAGCTCCAGGCCGCCACCCAGCGCGGTGCCATTGATCGCGGCGGCGACGGGCTTGCCGCCGGTCTCCAGCTTGCGCAGGACCCCGGAGTAGCGGCTGATCTCCCGCATCAGTTCCGGCCCGCTCACGCCGCTGCCGTAGATGTTCACGATGTCCATCAGGTCCGCGCCGGCAATGAACGCCGGCTTGCCGGAAGTGATCAGCGCGGCCTTGATGGCGGCATCGCTGAGGATCCGGTCGACGGCCTGAGCCAGCTCGGCAGTGAACGCCGGGGTGATGACATTCATCGACCGGTCGGGCATGTCGATCGTGAGGGTGGCGATGCCCTGGCCATCGACAGCAATATGAATACTCTGCTTCTGGTCCTGGTTCATGGTTACACCCGCTCGATGATCGTGGCGGTACCCATACCGGCACCGATGCACAGGGTGACCAGCGCCGTTCCCTGCTGCCGCCGCTCGAGTTCGTCCAGCACCGTGCCGAGAATCATCGCGCCGGTCGCCCCCAGGGGGTGCCCCATGGCAATGGCGCCGCCATTCACATTGATCCGGTCGTGGGGAATGTTGAGGATCTGCATGAAGCGCAGGACGACCGAGGCAAAAGCCTCGTTCAGTTCGAAGAGATCGATGTCACTGGCCTGCATGCCACAGCGCTTTAGGACCTTCTCTGCCGAGGGTCCAGGTCCGGTCAGCATGATGGTGGGCTCGGAGCCGATGGAGGCGAAGCCGACGATACGGGCCCGGGGCTTGAGGCCGAGCGCCTTGCCCATCTCCCGGGTGCCGACGAGCACGGCGGCGGCACCATCGACAATGCCGGAGGAATTACCGCCGGTGTGCACGTGATTGATGCGCTCCACTTCGGGATAGCGCTGCAAGGCGACGGAATCAAAGCCGAACTGCTCACCCATCATGGTGAAGGCCGGCTTCAGCTCGGCGAGGCCCGCAGCGGTCGTGTCCGGCCGCATATGCTCGTCGTGGTCCAGCAGCGTGAGCCCGAGAGAATCCCGGATGGGCAGGACCGAATTGCGAAAGTAACCCGCTGACCAGGCCTGGCCGGCACGCTTCTGGCTCTCAGCGGCGTAGCTGTCGCAGTCCTGCCGGCTGATACCGTACTTGGTCGCAATGAGATCGGCACCGATACCCTGGGGCGCGAAGTAGGTTTTGTAGGCCACCTGGGGATCGCTCGCCATCGCGCCGCCATCCGCGCCCATGGGCACCCGGGACATGGACTCCACGCCGCCGCCAATGCACAGGTCCGACTGGCCCGACATCACCTGGGCAGCCGCCGTGTTCACGGCCTCGAGACCGGAGGCGCAGAAGCGGTTCAGCTGTTTGCCAGGCACGGTCTCCGCGTAATCCGCGTTCAGCACTGCCACCCGGGCGATGTCCGCACCCTGCTCCCCCACCGGGGCCACGCAGCCCATGATCACGTCGTCGAGACGACTCGTGTCCAGCTGATTGCGGTCGCGAAGACCCCGCAGTACCTGCGTCAGCAACTCAATAGGTGTCACCTCGTGGAGCGCGCCGGAGGCCTTGCCCCGGCCACGAGGGGAGCGCACGTGATCAAAGATGAAAGCGTCGATCATTGGCTTGCCCTGTCCTTCTGATTTTCTGGGGCGGGCCCCTGGGGGCACTGACCCCAAGCCTACGCTGCCGGGTCAGGGCGGGGGAAGACCGGGGCGGGGGAAAAAACCCGGCCGACAGGTCAGACGGCCCCGAGATACCACTCGTAATCGAGACCAGGCACCTCGGCGTGATAAGCGTCGGCCTCGTAACGCCGGGCTGCACCATAAACCCTGGTGAACTCGGCGCCGAGGTAGTCAGGCCAGAGGGTACTGCGGTCAAAAGCCGCCAGGGCTGTCTCCCACCGGGGTGATGGCCCGGTTGGCAGCGCCACGGGCTCGCCGGCTCGGATCATGGGCGGCGGCTCGACCCGGCCCGTGATGCCGGCGTGGGCGGCAGCGAGAATCGCTGCCATGGCGAGATAGGGATTGCAGTCCGCGCCGGCCACCCGGTGCTCGACACGCACGTTGGCGTCATCCGACGTGGGAATCCGCAGCGCGACCTGCCGGTGGTTCGGACCCCAGTTCGGCGCGATCGGCACAAAAAACCCGGGACGGAACCGGCGGTAGGAGTTGGCGTTGGGCGCGAAGATCGCCAGGGACTCCGGCAACGCGCCCAGCATGCCGCCTACCGCGTGCCGCAGCGTGTCCGGGTAGGCGTCCGGCGTCGCCCCCGGGGGAGCGGGCCCGAAGACATTGCGCCCGGCCCGGTCCAGCAGGCTGAAATGCACGTGCATCCCGGAACCGTCCAGATCCTTGAACGGCTTCGCCATGAACGTCGCGGCCAGGCCTTCCTGGCGGGCGATGCCACGAATCAGGCGCCGGAGCAGGATCGCGTGATCGCAGGCAGCCAGAGCATCGTTCTCGTGGTGCAGGTTCACCTCGAACTGTCCAGCACCGTACTCGGACACGATGGCGCCCGCGGGGACACCCTGCTCACCAGCAGCGGCCTGGACCTGAGCGAAGAACCCGTCGAGATCGTGCAGATCTTCCAGGCTATAGGCCCGGGGCCCGGCGGGGCTGCGCTCCGTGCCAGGCACCCGGCCGGTGCGCGTGCGGGGGATTTCCCCCCGGGTATCGTCCAGCAGGTAAAACTCGTACTCGACGGCGACCACAGGCGTCAGGCCCAGCGCCGTAAAGCGGGCGAGGACGCCGGCGAGCACGTGCCGTGCGTCGGCAAAGTAGGGCCGGCCGTCCCGCTCGTACATGGAGATCAGGCATTGCCCCAGCGGGGTCTTCGACCAGGGCACCCGGGCCAGCGATCCCCCAACGGGCAAACAGACGTAGTCGGGATCGCCATCGTCACTGCCGTGGGCCAGGCCGTCGATGAGGGAACCCCGGCTGTCCATCAGGATGCCGGTCGCGGGAAACGTGATGCCATCGCGAAAGAGTCCGGCGAGCTCACGCCGGCTGACCCGCTTGCCCCGGAGAATGGCATTGAGATCCGGCAGCAGGAGTTCGACGGCGCGAACCTCGGGGTTAGCCGCCAGAAAGTCGGCGGCCGCCGCTGGCACTTCTTTGGGTTTACTGACCATCGTCCCTCTCCCTTGGGCGATTCTGACCAATCCCGGTCGCCGCGTCGATCCTGCTAACATTCGCTCCGCATGTCCGACGCACAATCCTTCATTTTGACCGTGGTTTGTCCCGACGCCGTCGGGATCGTCGCGGCCGTGGCCGGCTTCCTCACCAGCCAGAACTATTTCATCGAGGAGTCCACCCACTTCGGTGACCCGGATACCGGCACGTTCTTCATGCGCACCCGGTTCGTTCCCCGGGACCAGGGCTACTCCCGGACCGCCTTCACCGCCGGCTTTGGGGCGATAGCCACCCGCTTCGGCATGGAGTGGCAGGTGCACGACACGCGGATCCTGCCCCGGGTGCTGATCCTGGTCTCGAAGTACGATCACTGCCTGAATGACCTGCTGTACCGCTACCGCACCGGCGCCCTACGGATGGCGATCCCGGCGATCGTCTCCAATCACATGGATCTGGCCGGACTCGCCGGCTGGCACAAGGTGCCCTACTTCCACGTGCCGGTGACTCCCGACTCCAAGGCGGCGTCCGAGTCCCGTTTGCTGGAAATCGCAGCGGACTGCCAGGCGGACCTGATCGTGCTGGCTCGCTACATGCAGATCCTCTCCCCCGCCCTGTGCGAGAAGTACCCCGGGCGGGTGATCAATATTCACCACTCGTTCCTGCCGGGCTTCAAGGGCGCGAAGCCCTACCACGAGGCCCACCGGCGCGGCGTCAAGCTGATTGGAGCCACTGCCCACTACGTCACCGCCGAGCTGGACGAGGGCCCGATCATCGAGCAGGCGGTGGAACGGGCGGACCACACGATGTCCCCGGAGGATCTCGCGGCGATTGGCCGCGACGTCGAATCAATTACCCTGGCGCGGGCCGTAAAGCTGCAGCTGGAGCACCGGGTGTTTGTGAACGGGATGAAGACGGTAGTACTGCGGTAAGCAGTGCTGCGCCAATACAAGAACCCTTGATGGAGATGAATGATGGACAGTAACTGGATGACCCAGCCGCAGAGCCGGCGTACAGCCCTGCAATCAGCCCTCGGCATCGGCGGCATCGCTGCCGGCGGCCTGCTTCTCGGCGCCTGCGCGAGCGCTGGCCGACCGGCGCCAACCGGTGCAAAGCGTGTGCCGGTGAATTTTCAGGATCCCGCGCAGAGCCTGCGGTCGTTCATCAAGCTGACCGGCGATCTGGACCCGAAGAAGGAAACACCGGGCTGGTTCGGCGGCACCATTTTCGGCGATACACGGCGGGACCGGCCGCTGCAGCCGCTGTTCGGCATCCAGGGCTTCGGCGTGGTCCGTACCGAGGCACAACCGGACGGCTCCTTCCGGGTCTTCAACCGGGAATGCGCGTTCTACACGGATCTCAAGACCGGCAAGTTCATTGATCAGTGGAAAAACCCCTACACCGGCGAAATGTGCGATGTGAAATCCATTCACAACATGACGGTCAATGCGCACCTGATCGTGAGCCCAAAATTCGGCACTGCCATCGAGATGGATTTTGACGGCAAGCTGATGCAGGTGCCTCTGCCCCTGGGCTGGAATGTTTTCGACGACAAGGTGTTCTCAACCTTCGAGGTCCACACCTCGTTTCCCAGCGAGCTCACCCCGGAGAAGTGGCCGCGGGAATCCGCCGGCAAGGTCCTGCGCATTGCGGAGATCTTCCAGCGGGTTGCCAGCCTCTCTGAGGTCGAGAATCCGGACACCACGAGCACCGATTTCTCCGGCACCTGGACCCGGGTCGGCCCCTGGCTGCCCTGGATGCGTCAGGGCCAGGCGGACGGCAGCCTGGTGTTCCGCACCTTCATGACCAAGCTGAAGTCGGCGGATCAGCTGCCGCCGGATCTGAAGGCCATCATCACGGAGCGCCTGCCCGAGTATTTTCAGGCGCCGTCGCCGGACACCTGGGGCAGCAAGAACGATTCGAGCTTCAGCGTCTACGCCCGGGAGAACACGCCCCTGCCGGCGCTGTAGTCGAGGTCACGCTGGTCGCTTGCCGGCCGGGCGACAGGGCCCGGTCGGCGCCGACCCATCACCGGCACCCACCCGCCGGGCAGCCCAGTCCAGCATCAGCGCAAAGTTCCGGGGTGCGTCAAGGTGCAACGCGCTGTTGTGACCTGTGTCATCCAGAACGATCATCTCCAGACAGGCGGCAGGCGGGAAGAAGGCCTCCTCGTGGACAATAGCCCCGGCGTGCTCCCGACAGTTCAGCTCTCCACCACAGACCACAAAGTCATCTTCCCCCAGCAACAGGAATACCGGCACCTGTAGCCCGCGGGACTGGGGCCCGAAGTACTTGCTGGCCGAGATGGCCTCGGCGGCGGCCGTTGTTTGCCGGTTGAGTTCATCGGTCTCGATCACGAGGGGATCCGCCCTGGCCCGCGTGTAGAAGGTATCGCCCCGCGTATCAGGCTTGGAGATCAGGTAGGTGGGATCCACCAGTCGTCCGGCAAAGGGTCCCTTGAACGCCGCCAGGTCCACGCCAGTGCGCATCGCCATGACAAATCCAGGGTTGGTGTTGTGGGCAAATCCTGTGAGCACAATGCCGGCCACCTGGTCCGGATGCGTCAGGCCATGGGCAATGGCAATAACGGAGCCAAAAGAATGCCCGACAGTCAGCACCGCCGGATAATCGTGGGTGGCGCGAAGAGCCGTGATGATCTGCCCGAGTACGTGAGCCTGATTGTCGACGTTGAGCAGCAGGCCCGGAGGATGATCACTCTCGCCCATGCCCAGGCGGGAAAAATTGAAGGTGGCATAGCCGGCCCGCAGCGCCGCCCGGGTATAGGAATAAGTCTCCGGCTGATAGGGAAAGTCCCAGTAGATGGACCCATAACCAGCCCCGGACACCAGCACCTGCAACACCTTGCCGTCCAGCTCGCCCAGGCTGCAGAGTTCCCCCACCGCGTCGAAGCGCAACCAGCTGCCTTCCGCCAGGCGCACCGGGATGACTTGCCGCTGGCAGCGGACGCCCGGCATCTCTGCGGCTGTCGCCAGCCGGGTTCCCGGTACGGCCTGCAGCGGCGTCGTGAGGCCACCAGATTTCAGGAACCCGATCAGTAGCACCAGGGTAATGAGGCCGGTAAGGCTCCACAGGACATAGAACGTCTTTGAGCGCCGGGCCATAGCCTCAATACTACAACAAGGATCAGGCCGGCCAGCAGGGCGCCCCCAGCCTGGACAGCAGACGCGGTAGACCCGCGGCGTACTCCGCGACAGTGCGGAGCACATTGGTGTGATTAACAATGCGGATACTGTAACTGACGGTGTTGGAATGGTTCATGGTCGTGTGCCACCAGTTAGCCGGCATGAAGAGTGCCTGACCGGCCTTCAGCACCAGTGACACCGGGTGGGTCCTGCGCAGGAGCGGAAACCGGTCGAGGGATGCCGGTTTGAGGTTGTAGACCGCTGAGTTTCGCAGCTGCCAGGGAAACTGCGCGCCCACGTAGCGATAGAGGTACGGGCCATCCTCGGGAGGAAACAGCAGGAACTCCTTCTCGCCCTCCAGCTGGATGAAGCCGACGTGCACGGCGACGTGATCGACGTGCACAGGTCCGAAACCCGTGCCCCGCTGGCCGATGAACAGTTCGGGGCCGCTGATCCGGTCGAGGCTGGGCAGGTCTGCCCAGTTTGGGGCGAACTCCGGCGGCAGAACGAATTGGGACCGGAGACGGGGCAGATGGCGGTTTACCGACAGGTGCATGAGGTAGGGGAGCTTCGGCCCGTTCGGCTGCCGGAACAGCCGCAGGTAATCCCTCAAGGTCGAGATCC
This sequence comes from Arsukibacterium tuosuense, assembly GCA_945872065.1. GTDB lineage: Bacteria > Pseudomonadota > Gammaproteobacteria > Steroidobacterales > SHZI01. The sequence continues at coordinate 52,682 of CAMBYH010000010.1, read as the reverse complement.
CCAACGCCTCCCGGTTCTTGGCCTGATCGTTACGAATCACCCAGCCATAGGAACCCTGCAGCCGCGCAAAATCGAGGTGGCCATAGGTCGCCGACAGCGTGTCGACCAGGGAGACCGGGTGGGGCCACAGCCCGCTATACTCGAAAACCCACGGCAGTTCCTGGCGCGCCACCGGGCGCCGACTACGAGCAGACCGTGCACCGATGCGCGTGATGGCTTGGGACGAAATGCTGCTATGGCTCATGGCAAACGACCGAACAGGATCCGACAGAAGCTGTTCGCCACTGGCTGCGGTTCGGTTGTCCCGCCAGTCCTCGCCATGCGTGACCTCCGGCTCGCCGCACAGCGCCCTGAGGTGTGATGCACGCACCGCTGCGGGCCACTATCCCACCCACCGCCGCCTGGCTTGGCTATGGCGGCTTGCTGCCGTTTATCCTTCTGGCCGTCGGCATCCTGATCGACAATCAGCGGGCGGTATTGTTCAGCGCTGCCCTGATCGCCTACGGTGCCGTGATTCTCAGTTTCGTCGGCGCGCTGCACTGGGGTTTCGCTATGGCCCTGGGCGAATTCAACACTGAATCCGGTCAACGGCGGAGAAGCGAATCCTTCTTATGGAGCGTGGTTCCGGCATTGCTCGCCTGGCCGGCATTGCTGGTACCGACAGCCCCTGCCAGCGCCCTGCTCATCGCAGGCTTCATTGCTCACTACGGGCAAGACCGGCGCCTCGCAGCCTTTGCGAATCTGCCGGCCTGGTACCTGCCGCTGCGCCTGCGCCTGACTGTCTTCGCGTGCCTGTGCCTGGCCATCGGCGCCCTCGCCCCCGTCTGGCGCTAACCCTTGTCCCTCGGAGAGACAGCGGGCATGTCATATGAACGGTCCCCCGGATGAGACTTGAGTCTTTTCCCGCGGGTCTGCGCGCCGTGGTCGTGGGGGCCGGTGGCGGGATCGGCAACGCGGTGGTGGAGTTACTGGCCGAATCGCCGCAGGTGGCCCAGGTGTACGCCCTGACCCGGACCCGGCCTGCTCTCGCGAGTCCCCGGGTTTTGCCCATCACTTTTGACCTCAGGGACGAGACCTCCATCGCAGCGGCTGCCGCCCGCTGTCGGGCCGATGGACCGCTGCACCTCGTGTTCGTCGCTACCGGTGTCCTGCATAGCGGAGCAGGCCTGCAGCCGGAAAAGAGCTGGCGCGCGCTGAACTCGGCGGCGCTGGCTGAGTCCTTCGTCGTGAATGCCATTGGGCCCGCGCTGCTCGCGAAGCACTTCCTGGAGGACCTCACGAAGGGCGAGAAGGCCGTGTTCGCAGCACTCTCGGCGCGGGTAGGCTCCATTGCGGACAACCGGCTGGGCGGCTGGTACTCCTACCGCGCGGCGAAGGCAGCCCTGCACATGCTGATGCGTACCTTCGCCATCGAGCTGGCGCGCAGGAATCCCACGGCCCTCTGCATCGCCTTGCATCCCGGGACAGTGGCCACGGCATTGTCGGAGCCGTTCCGGTCGACGGTGCCAGAGGGCCGATTGTTCCAGCCGCGCCAGGCCGCGGAGCACCTCCTGCACGTGATCGACACCCTCGACTCTTCGGCCTCCGGCAATGCCTACGCCTGGGACGGTCAGCGCCTTCCTTTCTGAGCCAGGACCTGGTCTTATCCTTCGCGCCGGTGAATCTGATCCCCGGTACGTGGCGTAATTCATCCCGTGGGAACAGAGGGATACATTAACAGGTGAGTGGGAAAAGGAAGCTTCTGACTGGCCTCCGGCTTGTCGGGATCACACTCCTGATCCCTGCGGCACTCTGGCTCTTCGGCGGCATGTTGGGTGTTCTGCCGACCGAGATGGCGGAGATTGCCGGCTACTCTGGCCTGCGGGTGATTGGCAGTGCGGCCGTCGGCGGGTGTCTACTCGCCGCCATTGGGTCCGCGGATATCTGATTCAAGGAGAACGACGATGATCAAGCAATCTGATGTGTTCATTCTTTTGGCGGTAGCCATTTCCTTCGCCCTGTCCGGATTCTTATGGTTCTCGGGGCAGCGCGAGGAAGGGCTCTTCACCGCTCTCTGGGTGCCTTCCATCCTGTGCTTCGGCATCTATTTCAAGCTGATGGCCCAGAGCGGGTCCCGGTCATGAGTACCGGCACAATTCTCTACTTCGCGATCGGCGTCTTTACGCTGATGGTAATTGGTATCGTCCTGACGGGCCTGGAGTTCCGGAAGATGAACAAGCTAGCCACCAACCAGAAGAGTCAGGGCTTGCGCGGCGAGTAACGACTGATGCCCGCTCGTCTGCCCCTGGGCCAGAGCGAGGGATGAAGTCCGTACTGCAGTCTGCTTATGGTCAGCCGCGGGACGTACTTCGCCTCGTTGATGTACCGCCCGAAGACCCGGCCGCCGACGAGGTCGTGGTGCGGATGGAAGCAGCTGCGATGCATATCGCCGACCTGCGCACGATTCAGGGCGAGCCCGGCTTCCGGTTCCCACTGCCCCGAACACCGGGCTTTGAGGGCATCGGTCGTGTGGTGCGCACCGGCGAGGCGGTGCTGAACTTCGAGATCGGCGATCGCGTTTTTCCCCCGCTGGCCGGTGGCACGTTTCGCGAGGAAGTGCGCTGTAAGGCCGACGCCTGCATGCCCGCACCCGAGGGCGATGCCGTCCAGCTTGCCTTGCTGACGGTTAACGGGCCAACGGCCGAAGTGCTGCTCAATGATTTTGCGGATCTGGCCCCCGGTGACTGGCTGATCCAGAACGCGGCGAACTCCAGCTGCGGCCGCTACCTGGTCAGGCTAGCGCGACTCAAAGGCGTCCGTACCGTAAACGTGGTTCGCCGCCGGGAGATGATCGACGAACTGCGCGCCCTGGGCGGTGATGTCGTGGTACTGGATGGCGACGACCTGGCCGGGAGAGTTGCCACGGCGGTCGGCGGCGCTCCGATCATGGTAGGGATGGATGCAGTGGGCGGCGCGGCTACGCAGCGGCTCGCAGAGTGCCTTGCGCCCGGCACAACTCTGGCGAGCTATGGGTCGATGTCAGGTGAGCCCTGTCATCTCGACTTCTATCTCATGTTCAGTCGCGATATCACCCTCGTCGGCGTGAGCTTTCTGCGCCAGTTGGAACGACGGCGCACACCCCAGGCAGTGCGGCAGATGTACGCCCGGCTTGCGGGGCACATGGCAAGCGGCGAACTGCGCGCGCGGATTGCCGGGGTTTATGCGCTTGAGCACATCGTCGACGCCTGCGAGCGCGCTGGTTGCACCGGTGCAGACCGGGATGGCAAAGTCGTCGTTCGGATGGGCTGAGACCTCCGCCACTTTCTCGGGGGGTTTCCCGCACTGTCCAACCCCGGCGGCACAGCGTCCTCTACCACCCAGTCGGACACGCTAACCCAGACTAAGGGGCGATAAGCGCCGGAGCCAGCTACCCGCCCGGGCCCGCGTCGAGCAGGCGGCCCAGCGCCCGGGCATAGATGCCCCGCCAACCCGGCTGCGGCGTTGACAGGAACCAGGAGCGGCGAAGGTCCCAGGCGGCGGACAGCGCGTCGCTGAGAGAGGGCTCCTGATAGCGCTTGTAGCCGCTGCCGGGATAGGCGGTGACCTCGCAGCCGTGGAGCTGGCCGTCCGCCCACATGAAGTCCACCCGCACGAAGTCCAGGTCCCCGGCGATCTCCGCTGACCAGCGCCCGAGCACGGCGGGATCACAGGGCAGCACAAAATCCTCCGGCAAACGCTGGCCTGGCAACGCTCGCTTCAGCGAGGCGTTGGCGATCCGGCGCCCCTCGCGGTCGAAGAGACCCACGCGCTCCGCCGGAGTCTTCTCGCCCACAGTGGCGACAATGAGTTCGACCCGCTTGCCGAAGGTAAAGACGATGAGATCGATGAGCGGCGATCCGGAGGCGTCGCCGAGCCGCTCCTCCACCAGCAGGCCTGTCGGCACTCTGGAATAGGCCCATTCACCGTGCCGGGCGCCGAATTCCCAGTGCAGCAGCTTCTGCAGCCCGGCGTTCAGCACCTCCCGATCCTGCGTATCGCCGGCCTCAATGAAGCGGAGCAGGTTGCAGCCACCCCTGGCCTTGACGACCACCCCGGGCCGGAGAATTCCATCGGGTATAGCTTCGGGCCGCTCGCCCGACCAGAGCAGGGTCGCCACGGGGAGTTCCGGACAGAGAGCCCCCAGCCAGGCCTTGCAGGCAACCTTGTCTGAAAAGGTCACAAACAGCGGGTTGTGGTCGAAGATCTTCCGCCAGAGGATCTTGTCGTTGAAGCCCAGCGGACGGCCGATGCCGGGGAAGCGCTCCACGCGCTGCCGAAACAGCCAGACCAGCCGCGGGTGGCGAACCCAGGCCCAGGCCCCGGCAAGGGTCACGATGAGATGGTCGAGGGCGGAGTGCTCAGGCAGACTTGCGCGCCTGAACCACAGGCTTCAGCAGTATCGCGAGTTCCCGCAGGCTCTTGTCCGTGGTCAGCCAGTCGATGCAGCCGTCGGTCACGGACACCCCGTAGCGCAGCTTGGACCGGTCAGCGGGAATTTCCTGATTGCCAGCCTCCAGGTTGCTCTCCAGCATCAGCCCGATGATGGAGCGGTTGCCGTTGACCACCTGCTCGATGCAGTCCCGGGCCACCAGCGGCTGCAGTGACGGTTCCTTGCTGGAATTGCCGTGACTGCAGTCGATGACGATGCTCGCCGGCAGTCCGGCCTTGTGCAACTCCTTTTCGCACAGGGCAACACTCACCGAATCGTAGTTCGTGCGCCCGGCTCCGCCGCGGAGGACGACGTGGCCATAGGCGTTCCCCCGCGTCTGCATGACGGCAGTCCGGCCGTCTTCGTTGATGCCGAGAAAATGGTGGGGCTGGCGCGCCGACTTCAGGGCGTTGATCGCCACCGTCAGTGATCCGTCGGTACCGTTCTTGAAGCCGACCGGCGTCGACAGGCCGCTGGCCATTTCCCGATGGGTCTGGGACTCCGTAGTGCGCGCGCCAATCGCATTCCAGGTGATCAGGTCGCCCAGGTACTGGGGCATGATCGGGTCCAGCGCTTCCGTGGCAGTCGGCAACCCGAGCTTCGCCAGGTCCAGCAGCAGCTTACGGGCCACGCCGATGCCCTTCTCGATGTGGAAGGAATCGTCCATGTCCGGATCGTTGATGAGCCCCTTCCAGCCTACCGTTGTCCGGGGCTTTTCAAAGTACACCCGCATCACCAGCACCAGCGAGTCGCTGACGGCGTCTGCGAGGGTCTTCAGGCGCTTCGCGTAGTCGAGGGCGGCCGTGACATCGTGGATGGAGCAGGGCCCCACCACCACGAACAGCCGGGGATCCCGCCCATCGATGATGTTCTGGAGGGTGCGCCGGTTGCGGAGGATGAAGCCCTCCAGGGCGGGACTCAAGGGGTAATCGGCCTTGACCTGCGCCGGGGTCGGCAGGATCGTGCGGGCGACGACGTTGACGTTGTAGATCTGGCTCTCGCCGGGAATGTCCATACTGCAAAGGATAGAGGTCTGGCCACGGACCGGGCAACATGGGAGTGGCCACGCTGTAGAATGAGCCCCGGAAAAACCGGCTCAGTCCAGCCAATCCCCAGCCAATCCCCAGCCAATCCGGAGTACTGCCATGACCAACGCGTCCACTCTCAAGCCCTTTGCCAAGGGCGACATTTTCGCCGGCGCCACGGTCCTGAACCGACCGGAAGACGACCACGCGGGCGATGGCCGGATCATCCAGTACGACAGCAATCTCAACGAAAAAGGCATCCTCTGGACCGAGGGTACTACCCACCTTATCGGCGGCCTCGCCTTTGCCCCGGATGGCACCCTCTGGGGCTTCGACAGCAACAGCTTCAAGGTGCTGCGCGTCAGCCCCCAGGGCAAGCAGCTGCCCCACATCAAGTTCGCTGACCGGGCGTTCTCCAATATCAATTTCGCGCAAGACGGCACGATTTACCTGGGCGAACACCTGGTCGGCAACACAGTGCGGACCCGGCCCGGCACCACCCTGGGCACCACCCTCCCTCTGCTCCCGGGCACTGACCGGTTCGGCGACGGCCTGCTTTGCCAGTTCACCCAGGACGGCAAACTGCTGAAGGAGTTCAAAACGCCTGTCCATGGCGGCATGCCGGGCTTCCTCGGGCTGACGGGCGCAGCGCTGCGCGCGGACGGCAAGTCGATCCTCTATCTCTCGGAACTCAGCGACAGCATTCGCTGCTGGGACGTGGCCAACGACAAGCCACTGCCCAACCTGGTCACCTACGCACCGGACAGCGGCAACATGGCCATGACGGTCATGTACACCCCGGACGGCAAGCTGCTGCACATCCGGGCGAACTTCAAGGCGGGCTTCTTCCTGGAGCACCTGAGCGAGACGGGTGCCGTCCTGCGCGAATATCCCCTCCCCGGCCCCGGCTGGGCCGCCTTGGGGCAGTCAACGGAAGCAGACACGGTACTGCTCGGCAACTTCTTTACCGGTACCGTAGCGAAGTTCAGCCTCGCCACCGGGGCCATAGTGGCCAAGGCCGAAACCGGCGCCCTGCGCTCACTCGCCGGACTCGCCCAGTACCCCGGTTAACTCTGCCGGGTTAACTGGGAGTGCAGCGGCAGCGTGGCCGGGTGTCCCGTCCGCGCTCACCGTGTACTCACGGTAGCGGACGGGATCCCGGCCGGGCTGCCGCGGGCCCCTACCAGGGCAGCACGGTGCCGTCGAAGGTCCAGTAAGTTCCGGTGTTCTGCACCGTGAGCTGATCGGTAATGCGGATCAGGTCGCTGCCGGCCGTGGTCACGGGCCGGAGCATCTTCTTGGGCAGGCTGGCCATCATGTCGGTGTCCACGGGACCCGGGTCGATCAGCGCGACAGCAATACCCTTGCTCTTCAGCTGATTGGCCAGATTGACCATGACCATGTTCAGCGCCGCCTTGCTGGACCGGTAGATGTACAAGGTGCCCGTCTTCGTGGTCCCGATGGACCCCTGGCTGCTGGAGACGTTGCTGATCTTCTTCTCGTAGCCTGCGAGCAGGTTCGGCAGGAAGGCCTCAGCCAGCTTCAGCGGCCCCACAACATTGGTGCGGTGGACGGAATCAAACAGCTCCCAATGCATGTTCTTGGCGAACTGCTGGTTGGCACCGCCGCCCGTAACGCCGGCATTGTTGAAGAGAATGTCCACGGATTTACCGGCGTACTTCTGGGCCAGCGCATCGATGGCCGCGAGGTCCATGACATCCAGACCCTCCACTACCACCCTGCCATCACTAGCGGCCGCCAGTGCGTTGAGCTCCTTCGCCTCGGCGGGCTTCCGGGCCGTCCCGATGACCTTCCAGCCCCGGGCTGCATACTGGCGGGTCAGCTCCAGGCCGATGCCCCGGTTCGCGCCTGTCACCAGCACTGTCGGCACGTAGCCCTCCGGCCTCGGCACCGCAGGCGCTGCGCTCACCGGGGCGGGTTCTGCTGAGGTGTGGGCTCCTGCCTGGGCCGTAGCGACCCCGCCGACGTTGAGGACGATCGTGGCGAGCAGCACGGTGGCAAGTCGACGGGTGGTGGTCATGGCTATTCTCCTGGTCATTCTTCTGGATCTGGCGCCAATGGTAAGGGCGCCGGTCGGCGCCCTTACCAGGGCAATATGTCCCCGGTCGTATCGACGAACTGCCCCGTGCGCGCGATATCAAAGCGGTCGATCTCCCGCAGCATGTCGTTCACCGCGTCCGCCACGGGCCGCAGCATGCGCTTTGGCAGGCCCTTCATGAAGTCAGTGTCGGTGGCTCCGGGTGTGACGAGGCCAATGGTGATGCCGCGGCTCTTCAACTGGAAGGCCAGATTCACCATCACCATGTTCACGGCCGACTTGCTGGCCCGGTACCAGTAGAGCCGGGGTGAATCGACGCTGCCGATGGATCCCTGGCTGCTGGACACGGTGATCATCTTCTTCTGCCTGCTGGCCTGGACATTCTTGAGGAATGCCTCGCAGACCTTGATGGGGCCCACGGCATTGACCGCCATCACTTCATAAAAGACGTCGTAGTTGAGCCTGGTGAACAGCTGGTTGTCGCCACCGCCGCCGATGCCCGCGTTGTTCAGCAACACATCAATGGGCAGAGCCGCAAACTGCTGCGCCAGTGCATCGACCCCCACGTGATCCAGCACATCCAGGGTCTCGACGCTCAGCAGGGGGAACTTCTTCGCCAGGGCTTGCAGTTCTGGTGCCGCCGCCGGGCTCCGGCACGTGGCCAGTACGCGCCAGCCCCGCTCGGCGTAGCGTCGCGCGAACTCCAGACCGATGCCGCGGTTGGAACCGGTGATCAGGACGGTGGGCGGACCCGCGGAGGCAGGCAGCGTGACCGGTGGCAAGGGGGACTCGGCAGCAGACAGGCGCTCGACCAGGGGCCCAAGCGCCGCGAGCAGCGCGGCCCCACGCAGAAACTCGCGCCGGCCGCTCGATCCGTCCTGCTCCGCCACGGGGGCAGCCCTGCGGCTAGCCGCTCACGGCCTTCAGATCCCCCGCCGCCTCGGCATACTTCGCCGGGTCGACAATGGGAATAGAGTCCAGCACCCAGCCCTTGGTCTGGCGCCGCGCCGGGCTCGGAATGGCATAGGCCACACGACTGGCGGTGCGCGCCACCTCTTCCATATCGATTTTCCAGCCCTTCGCGGCCCACTCCTTCTGCTTGGCCCGGTACTCCAGGATGACCGAATCGGCCGGGACCATGAACTCCCTCGTGTTCTTGTCCGGCGTTATCGCAGGCCGCAGGTTCTCAATGATCTTGACGTCCTGGTTCGCCACGTACTGGTTGCGCTCCTTGACATAGGCGTCCGACTTTTCCTCTATGGAGAAGTTGCGGGCACAGACCAGATAGAGATGGGTGCTCTTCTCGTCGATAGGCCGTTCGTAGAGGTACTGGTGAATGAAGAACGTCGGACTCGGGTGGATGTAAGTCCAGACGTGATTAGTGCCGTGATAACCGGTGCCCGCCTCCAGCGTGCCTTCGCCCGGACGGAATTTCTTGAGCTCGCCGGGCAGCGGGGGTGCCTGGAAGGTGTGCCAGAAGCCCTTACCCCAGATGCCACCGTCCTGGATGCGCATGTCGCCGATGTTGTAGATATCCTCGCGCTCGCCACTGAAGCCGTGGGTATCGTGCACGTACTCGTTGTGCGCCGGGTCCAGGCCGTTCTCAATCGAGCGCTCGTAATAGCCGTTGAGCTGAAAATGCTGGAGTGTGGAGCGCCAGCCGGGCTCCTCCCACTCCTGCACGGCCAGGATTGGCGGGCGCTCGGCCTCGGGGAGGTCGCCCAGGAACGCGAAGACCAGGCCGTAACGCTCGTCCACGGGGTACGCATCGATGCGGGTGCGGCCCGGGATGCTTGCCTTGCTGCCCAGGGACGGAATCCGCGTGCAGTTGCCCTCACCGTCGAACTGCCAGCCGTGGTACGGGCACTGGATGCAGTCGCCCTTGACCTTGCCCCCGGCGAGGGAGCCGCCGCGATGCGTGCAGGTGTTGGCCAGGCAGTGGGCCTTGCCCTGGGTGTCCCGGTAGACCACAAAGTCCTGACCGAGGGCCCGGACCTTCAGGGGCTGGTCGGTCAGCTCCACCGTGGACGTCATCGGGTACCAGAAATTGATATACATGCGCGTGGCTTACCAGTGTTTTTAACTGCGTGAACTATAGGCCGGCGGCGACCCGTCGCCAAGCAGCACGGACGGCGCCCGGGGGCCAGCTCAGCGCTCTGCAACCCCTGCCGCCCGGGACCGCAGACCCCGGACTATGGCAATGCAGGGCAGCAAGATAAGGGCGGCGGCAAACAGCGGTGCATCCCGGCCCAGGCCCGCGACGCCGAGCAGGGCGATTATCCCCGGCCCCAGGGCCCGACCGAACCAGCTCGCCGTGTTGAAGGTGCCCAGCACCAGGCCCTGCTCGGACTCGCCGGCCTGCTTCGACACCAGGCTGTTCACGGTGGCCATATAAAGCGCACTGCCGGTGGTCGTGAAGGTGATGCCGAAGAGCATGAGCCCCCAGAAGAGCGACTGGGTCATCACCAGCAGCCCGATGACATAAGACGCCAGTCCGCCAATCAGCAGCCGCTTCTCGCCGAAGCGTTTCACCAGCGGCCCGACGAGCAGCCCCTGGGTGGTCACCACCAGCACGGCCAGATAGGTAAAGGACAGGCCAATCTCCCGGGGACCCCAGCCAAAGCGGTCGCCTGCCCAGAAGGGGAAGTTGGTCTCGAAGGCCGCCATGGCCAGGTAGGCCAGGAAGCCGACCGCCAGCAGCGAGCCCAGCACCGGCCGCTTGAGGACCTGGCGAAAGCCAACCGGCTGGGCGGCCGGGTCGCTTAGCTTATTGGCGCCGGCGCGCTTCTCGGGGGGCAGGCTCTCGCGGAGAAAGAAGAAGGCACCGCAGAGGGCCATGAAGCAGACGGAGGCCGCCGCCAGGCCGGGCCAGAGTAGTGTCGCAGAGGCCGCGTCAGCGCCGCCCAGCAGCCCCCCGACCATCGGCCCGACAATGAAACCAAGAGACAGCGCCGCCCCCACCCGGCCCAGGGTCTTGGCCCGCTGGTCCGGCGGCGAGATGTCCGCCGCATAGGCCATGGCCACCGCGACATTGCCCCCCATGAGTCCCGTCAACAACCGGCCGGCGGCCAGGATGTAGGGGTCGGGTGCGAAAGCACAGATCAGGTGGCCCACCACGCCGCCGGCAATGCTGCCGAGGAGCATGGGCCGCCGGCCAAAGCGGTCGCTGTACCGGCCCCAGAAGGGCGTCGCAATGAACTGCCCGATGGCATACAGGCCCAGCATCATCGGCCCTGCCCAGTGGGGCACCCCCAGTTTCTCGGCGACAAAGGGAAAGCCGGGCAGGATGAGGCCAAAGCCCATCCCGGACAGGAGGATCGTCAGCAGCAGGATGGGCATGAGCGTCATCCTAACCGATGGCCACGGCGTGGCAGCGCTGGCGCCGCACCGTGCGACCTAAACGTGGATAGGCTAAGGTTTGGCCTCCGCGTAAAAACTCTTCAGGGAGAGCTGCCATGGCCCGGAAACAGGATACGTCGCGCTTCGATCCCGAGGGCACGCGCCTGCCCATCAAGCTGGACACAACCAGCAACGGGGAGTTTGTACCGCGGCCCCTGGAACGCCACAGCGTTCTCGCCAACGAGCGCGCGGTCGAGCAGGTGGGGATCAATGCCCGGCGCCTGGGCCTCAGCCGACGCAACTTCCTCACGAGTTCTGCCGGCGCCGCCACCACCCTGCTGGCCTTCAACGAGGTGCACGCGGCGCTGGGCAAGACGGGCAGCTTTTACGACATCCCGCAGCTCGCTGCGCTGGACGGGGGCGCTGCCGACGCCACCCTCGCCAAGCGGGAGTTCATCTTCGACATCCAGGGCCACCACGTGAATGCGCTGGAGCGCTGGAAAGCGCCGAACATGCTGACGGCCACGGGCCTCAAGTTCATGCCCCAGTCCAAGTGCGCCTACCTGGATCCCAAGTCCGAGTATGGCCATATGAAGTGCTTCACCAGCCAGGCCTTCGTCAAGGAGATGTTCCTGGACAGTGACACCGACATGGCGGTGCTGACCTTCACGCCCACGACCTACGAAGACATGCCCCTGACCCAGGACGAGGCGGAAGCCACCCGGGAGATGGTCGCGGCCATGAACGATGGTCATCGCCTGCTGGTGCACGGGCGTGTGGTGCCCAACGTCGCAGGCGACATCGAGCGCATGCCGGAACTTGCCGAGAAGTGGAAGGTCTCGGCCTGGAAGACCTACACCCAGGCCGACCCGGCCGGCGAAACGGGCTGGTGGCTGGATGACGAGGAGCACGGTGCCCGCCTGATCGAGATGGCGCGCAAGACCGGCGTGAAGACCATCTGTATCCACAAGGGTGTGCCCCTGCCAACGCCCTTCATGACCGGCAAGAACCGGAAGTTCGGCGGCTGCGGCGACGTGGGCAAGGCCGCGCGCCAGAACCCGGACATCAATTTCATCATCTACCACTCCGGCTACGATCTGAAGTTTCGTGGCGAGGAGTTCGTGCCCGGCAAGCATGAGATCGGCATCGACTCCCTGATCCAGTCGCTGCAGGACAACGGTGTGAAGCCCAACAGCAACGTCTATGCCGAACTGGGCACCACCTGGCGTTACCTGATGAAAGACCCCAATGAGGCGGCTCATGCCATGGGCAAGCTCTTCAAGTACGTGGGTGAGAACAACGTCGTCTGGGGCACCGACTCGATCTGGTACGGCTCACCCCAGGACCAGATTCAGGCCTTCCGGACCTTCCAGATCAGCCGGGAGTACCAGGAAAAGTTTGGCTACCCCGCGATGACGCCAGAACTCCGCGCCAAGGTATTCGGGCTTAATGCCCTGAAGCCCTACGGCCTTGACGTCACTGATATCCGCCAGAGCTTCCTGGCGGACACCCTGCAGAAAGCCAAGGGCATCAATGCCGAACAGCCGGACCCGACTTACCTCACCTACGGGCCGCAGACGCGGCGGGAATTCTTTGCCCTTCTAAAGGCTGGCGGCTGAGGAATCGCGCCTGAAGGCTCTCCTGCACTCCGACGCGGCTGGCGGCATCGTGCTGCTGGCGGCGGCTGGCGTTGCCCTGCTCTGGGCAAACTCGCCCTGGGCGGACAGCTATCAGGCGCTGTGGCACGCCGGCGTGACCCTGCCGGCTATCGGCCTGCGCCCGGACCTCCACTTCCTGATCAACGACGGCCTGATGACGCTGTTCTTTTTTGTCGTGGGCCTCGAGATCCGCCGGGAACTGCACGACGGGACTCTGGCCGACCGGCGGCAGGCAGCCCTGCCGCTGATCGCCGCGCTGGGTGGCGTCCTTCTGCCCGCCTTGCTCTACCTGGCCTGGAATTCGGATCCCGTCGCCCGCCCCGGCTGGGCCGTACCGACGGCGACAGACATCGCCTTCGCCGTTGGCGTGCTCGCCCTGCTCGGCAAGCGTGTGCCACCGGCGCTGCGCATCCTGCTGCTGTCTGTCGCGATCATTGACGATATTGCCGCCATCCTGATCATCGCCTTTGTCTACTCCGACGGCGTCACCCTGACGGGCATTGGCATCAGCGCGGCCGGCATCCTCGCCGTCTTCGCGCTGCAACGACTGGGGATCTGGCGACCGCTGGTCTACGTGGTCCCCGGCGCGGTGATCTGGTTTGGCCTTCTGCAGGCAGGGATCCACCCGTCGGTGGGCGGTGTGGTCGTCGGATTACTCACACCGGCAGTCGCCAATTCCGCGCCGCGCCCTGGCGACGACTTGCGTCCGCCAGTGGTCTGGCTGCAGGAACGCCTGCACGGCTGGAGCACGTTCCTGGTCATGCCGGTGTTTGCCCTGGCCAACGCGGGGGTGAACATCGCAGGCAATCCGCTGGGGGACAAGCTGGCGCTGGATATCTTCACGGGGGTGGTCCTGGGCCTTGTACTGGGCAAGCCCCTCGGCATTCTGGCGGCCAGCTGGTTGGCAGAGCGCCTCGGCCTCATCACGCTGCCTGCCGGCGTCGGCTGGGGGGGCATCGCGGTCATCGGCGCTCTCGCCGGCATCGGTTTTACGATGTCGATCTTCATCGGCAGCCTGGCCTTTGAAGAGGGAGTGCTGCTCGACTCCATGAAGCTCGGCGTGCTCGGCGGGTCGCTGGTGTCGGCGGTCGTTGGACTCACGCTGGGAGCCCTGCTCCTGCGCAATGACGACCAGGTGGTCCGGGCCTAAAAAAAACGGCGGGCATTGCTGCCCGCCGTTCTCTCTCGCGCCTCAAGGCGCTCCTACTTGCGGCGTTTTTTGCCGACGCTGCCGCCCACCGGTTCACCGTGCAGCATCCGCACCTGCGGGTCACTGTGGTAATCCGCATTCTCGAAGTCCGGCGGCCCGTGGGGGTGGTTGTGGCCGTCGGAGGCCGCCCACTGGTAAAGCTGCGGACGCTTGCGATACAGCGTGGAGGCTGCGCGCAGCTTGTTCTCGTCCGGATTGGTCCAGGGATTGAAGTGGAAGTAGTTGAACAGCACCGAGTCGGTACGGCCAAAGGCAATGGTGCCGTACTTGCAGCGGAAAGAGCCGTGGTTGATGTAGGGCGGCCGCCAGAAGTAGCCGCCGGTCGGCAGCTCGCCGAACTGCATCATCCAGGACGTGCCCCAGATGTGGTACGACTCCTCGGCGCTGTCGTGGTAAGAAATGTTGTCCTGGGCGAACCGCGGCGTCATGCAGTACAGGAAGCTCAGCGCCTCCGTGAGCGGATCGAAGTGCAGCAGCTTGATCAGGCAGCCCGTGGCCACGGACGGCGAGACGATGCTGCCGCCACCCCAGGGCTTGTCCTCATAGCTGTTGACTGACGAAAACGCGTCGGTGAGGGCCAGCTGGTGGTTCTTGTCGGACTCCACAAAGCTCGGCTCACTGTCGTTGAACATCAGCAGCGCCTCTGCGCCCTGGGACACCTCGATGGCCCCCACGGCCATGCCGGCGGGAATAAAGGCATAGTGCCCTTCGCTCCAGGTCTGCTTGCCGACCTTGATCTTCCCGTTCAGGACGAAGATCTCCATGTCGGAGTAGCTCAGGCCCGGCTTGCGCTTGAAGCCACCGTCAAAGCGCACCTTGAGGGTGCAGGCACCGGTATCGGTGTCCAGTGACAGCACCTTGTAGTTGCTGCCCTTGAAGCCGGAGACGCCAAACTTCTTGAACGGGTGGTCAAGTTCAACGTACGGCTCAATATGCGGTCGTGCCACGAAAACTACTCCTTAAAATCCTTACGACGACTTGCGCGCCTCTGTTAGAAGACGACCTGATGCTTACCCTTGGGCTTCTTGGCAATCTCGCTGGGCTTGATCACCCGCCGGGTATCGCCGTTTACGTTGAAACCCTTGGTCTGGATGATCTGCAGGAAAGCCTCAACCCACTTCTCGCGCTGGGCTGCCAGGCCATCCTGCTCCTGCACAATCGCCGCGTAGCGCTTCTTCTGCTCCGCCACGTTCTCCTTGAACCAGGCGTCCGTGTCCTTCGACCGGGCTGGCTTCGCGTCCTGTACTCGCTTGGTCATATCTGCGCTTCCCAATCCTTATTTGTAGCTCTTCCGGTACCAGTCGTTCACCTCATCGCCCGTCGCCATCCACACGTCTTTATGGCTGGCGATATGCGCGAAGGCGCGCTTGAGGTGCTTGAACTTGTTGGGCTGGCCGACCCAGAACGTATGCAGGCAGATCGGCATGCAGCGGGCGTTGTCGGCACCCTCGTCGTAGAGCACATCGAACTGGTCAACGATCATGTCGCCAAAGGCCTCGGAACTGACGCCGGCGTTGGCAAACGCCGGAATGTCGTTCAGCTCTACGGTGTAGGGCACCGAGATCAGGCTGCCCTTCTTGACGTTGAAGGGGAACGGGTGATCGTCCGCCGTGTAATCGCACAGGTACTCAACGCCAAATTCAGCCAGGATATTCGGCGTGTTGTTGGTGTGCGTCAGGAACGGCGAGAGCCAGCCCTTGGTCTTGCGACCGATCGCCTTCTCCATGGCCTGCAGTACGCTGCCGATGATCTCCCGTTCCTTCTTCTCGTCGATACCGGACAGGAAATTCGCCGGAGCGTTGTTGATGCCGTGACCGATGAAGGCCCACTTGCGCTTGTTGGTTTCCTCGACGATGCGCGGATACTCGCGAATGATCTCGGAATTCAGGCACACCGTGCCACGCATGCCGAGCTGGTCCATCAGCTCGATCATCCTCCAGAGGCCAACCCGGTTGCCGTAGTCCCGCCAGCCATAGTTCAGCGGATCCGGATTGAACTGCTGGGTGCCGGGAATAATGGCGGTACCGGGCACGTTATGAGGGAAGTGCTCGATGTTGATATACGGCAGCACCGCCACCCGCGCACCCTTCGGGAGCTTGAACTTGGGCCGGTCGATGATCGGCACGTAGTCATAGTGCGGGCTCTGGGTGAGCTTGCTGCGGTCGACTTTTTCGGGTTTCGTTGCCATGGTTTCGTTTCCCTGTTGTATGTTTCTTGCTGTTGGAGCGGCTTCAGCCGCGATTCAATACTTAAACTTATCGCGATTTAATTTATCGCGCCTAAAGGCGCTCCTACAGGCGCTCCTGCCGTTTGAGGCCTTTGATGTGCTTCATTGCTTCCGCCTTGCTGATCACATCACCGTACTTGGCGTTGATGTCGAAGAGATTGGCTTCGTGGGGCCCGTCGTGGCGATCCCCCACGCACTCCCGCACCACAATCGGGCGAAAGCCGTTCTGCACCGCGTCCACGGCCGAGGCCCGGATACAGCCGGATGTTGTGCAACCGGTGATCATGACCGTGTCGACACCCATGGCGGTCAGCGTGGCGGCCAGTGACGTGCCGAAGAAGCAGCTGGCGTAGTTCTTCACGATGACCAGCTCGCCCTTCTTCGGCTCGACGCCCTTGCAGAACTGGGCGTACTTGTTACCGGGCACCAGGCTCTTCAGGACCGGGGCCTTCTTGATCCAGATGCCGCCATCCGCAAAGTCCGACGGGTTGTAGAACACGCGGGTGTGGATGATGGGCATTTTCTTCGCCCGCGCCGCCTTCAGGAGGGCCGGCATTTCGGCGACCGCCTTGACGACCCCCGGCGCGAACAGTGGGGCGCCTTGCAGCGTGTAGCCCTGGAGCAGGTCGATGACCAGCAGCGCGGTTTTCTTGCCGAAGCCGAGCCGGTTATCCCATACGCCAGCGTAATTCTTGGCGGCCGTCGCCTGTGCCATCGAGTGTTCTCCCCTAAAGGTGCGTCATAGTTCCACCGAACTGCGCGGCCCGCAAGCGGCGCAGATGCGGTTGCCAGGCTAGTGCTCCGCCGCGGCCTTGAGTTCGGCCGCGGACTGCCGGGAAGGCGCCACCAGGGGCACCGAATCCAGGACCCAGCCCTTGTGATTGCGCCGTTCCGGCCCGGGAATCGCGCAGGCAACCCGCTGCCGCTGGCGATTGAGTTCGGCCATGTCAATGCGCCAGCCCCGCTGCTCCCACTCCTTGAGCTTCTTGCGGTAGCGCAGGATCGGCTCGTCAGCGGGAACCATAAATTCTTTTGTATTGGTCTCGGGCGTCAGGGGTGGCTGGAGGGCCGAGAGCACCGTGATGTCCTGGGCGGCGATCATCCAGTTCATCTCGTTGACCTTCTGGTCCATCTCCGCGTCGAGGAAGGTGGACCGCATGTTCATGAAGAAGATGTTGGTGGTGTGCTCATCAATGGGCGCCTCCCACATGTACTGGTGCATTCTCTTGTCGACGGCGAACTTGATATAGGTCCACACCCCGTTTGGCCCGATGACGCCGGTGCCCGCTTCCCGGGAGTCGCTCGCCTGCTTCATTTTAGCGAACTCGCCATCCTTGGAGGCCGGCGACTTGAATTTGGTAAAGAAACCGACACCCCACTCCGGGTCACCGACCCACCGGAGGTCATTCACCTTGTACTCGGTGCTTTCCCCGGAGAAGCCGTGGGTGGGATGCACAAACTCGTTGTGGGCGGCATCGAGGCCGTTCTCCACCGACCGCTCGTAGCTGTAGGGAATCTGGAAATTCATCCAGGTGGCCCGCCAGCCCTCCCGGTCGAACTCGGGCACCTCCAGCATCGGCGGCCGCTCGGCCTCGGGCAGATCGCCGAGGAACGCGAACACGATCCCGTACTTCTCCACGACGGGGTAGCCATCCACCCGGGTTCGGGCCGGGATGCGGGCGGCGGAACCCAGCGAGGGAATCTTGTGGCACTGCCCCGTGCCGTCGAACTGCCAGCCGTGATACGGGCACTGCAGGTTGTCGCCCTTGACCTTGCCGCCGGCCAGGGATCCGCCCCGGTGGGGGCAGATGTTGGCGAGCACCTGGGCCCTGCCCTGGCTGTCCCGGAACACGGCAAAATCCAGGCTCAGGATCCTGACGACCCTGGGCTTGTCATCCAGATCCTTGCTGAGGACTACGGGATACCAGAAGTTGATGTACATGGCGGACCGCCCGAGCTTAAGTTAACGAAATAGTCGCACAGGCAAGGCGGCGGGCGGCAGGGCCCTGCGGCCCGGTTCGCGGTGCGGCCGGAGCGGGAACCGAACGGCCGCCGCCGGCGAATGAAGCAGTTCCGGCGTAGGATTGGCTGCGTGGATAAACCTCGAGGAGCGCCTGCCATGGCCGAACCCGCCCGCACCCTAAGGAACGCAGCCCCGGCCTTGCCGGCCGCCCAGAAGCCCGCGGGACCCCCAGTCGCCGTCCCGGGGCAGGCACCCCCCGCCATGCCGACCGTCCAGGACTTTGGCCTCTGGTCCGGCTTTGAGGGCCGGGAGGAACTCCTGGGCCGGGGCCTCGTGCAGCTGCTCAAGACGGTGATTGCCGACGCCCCCTACCAGCATCACCTCAATGACGCGGCCCTGAAGGCCCACCTGAACGCCATCCAGTTTGCCAAGAACCACGGCATGCTGCCCCAGCTGGTGGCCCACGACGTCAAGACCCTTGCCCCCATCAACAAGCGGGTCGGTCAGCTGGTCGCCAGAACCGGTAATCCCGAGTACGGGCTGGTCGGCCTCTTTGAACGGACAGACTGCTGGTACCAGCTGGTGCTGGAGTGGACCGTAGAGCCGGGCCGGCGCTCCTGGCGCTCGCCCTTTCACACCGTCCTGGAAATGGGCAAACGCCTCGGCCAGTTTGATCTGACCGAGCAGGAAATCCATGCAGAATGGACGGTGCCCCGCATCCAGGGGTACGCCGCCGACATCGGCATCAAGGTGAAGATCTCTCCCTGGCAGGACAGCGGCTGGCTGTCCTGCGAACTGGCCTGACCCCCGAAAACAGCACAGACCCACCACTGCACGCGTGATTCAATCAGGAGTGTTGCGATGAATGCCCAGACTGCTACTCAGACCGCCACCAAGCCCAGCATTGCCGAGGTTCCGCCCCATGCCCCCCCGCAGGCGGCGACGGGGAACCTGAATCAGTACAAGACCCTCAGTGGCTATGAGGGCCGCGAGGGCGAACTTGGCCTGTCCATGTCGATCCTGCTGAAGATGCTGGGCCATCACGCGGGCTATGCCCACGAGATGAACGACCCCCTCGTCAAGGCCCATCTGACCGCCATCCAGTTCGCCAAGAACATGGGCGCCCTGGATCAGTACGTGGCCATGGACATCAAGAACATGGAACCGATCAACCTGCGCATGAAGCAGATCATCGATAAGACGGGCAATCCGGAGATTGCCGTGATCGCGCTATTCGACCGCACCGCCTGCCACTACGCGCTCGCCCTGACCAGTTCGGGCGACGGCCTGAGCCGCACCTGGAAGGATCCCTTCGGCTGGGTACTCACCCACTGCCGCAAGATCGGCCAGTTCGACCTGACGCCCCAGGAAATTCACGAAACCTGGACCACGCCCCGGCTCGTCGGCTACGGCAACACCATGGGCGTGAAGATGTATGTCTCCCCCTGGCAGGAAGACGGCATGATCACCTGCGGCGTCGAGGCGTAACTCCGCTCCTTCTCTCTTCGCGATCCACTCTGCAAAACCCCAGCGCTTCCGCGCACCGGCCAGTTGGCCGGTGCGCGGAGCCTTCTGCTAACATCCGGCCCGCTTTCAGGGGGGTTTGAGTATGCCAATGCGCCGGGTTGACCTGCGTGCAGCCAGCGTCGCGGGTGGTCTGTTGCTGGTGCTGACAGGCAGCCCCTCTCAAGCGGAGGTGGAAGAGATCCTGGTCACGGCCCAGCGCAGGGTAGAAAGCCAGAGCCTCCAGGACGTGCCCGTGGCCGTCAGCGCCTTCGGTGCCGGGCAGATAGCTACCCTCCAGATCGATACGGTCAAGGACATCGGGCAGAACGTCCCGAATCTCCAGACCTACACGGTAACCGCCGGTTCCGAAGCCATCCAGATTCATGCCCGGGGCGCCAGCGTCCAGAACCCGGGCTTCAACGTCTCCGAATCGCCCGTTGGCATCTACGTGGACGACGTCTACTACGGCCGCCTCGCCAGCATCAATCTCGATTTGCTGGACGTGGAGCGCCTGGAAGTCCTGCGGGGCCCCCAGGGCACGCTATACGGCCGCAACACCATCGCGGGCGCGATCAAGATCGTGACCCGCACGCCCGGGGACGACGGCTGGGCGACCGGTTCGGCAGGCTTCGGCAAGTTCGACACGACGAGGCTCGGATTCTCGGCGGGTGGCCCCATCCAGGAGGGTGCGCTGGCAGGCTCCATTGCCGGGGTTTATGAGAAACGCAACCGGGGCTGGCAGTACGACCCGGTCACGGGCGACCAGCCCGGCGAGTACGACAACAAGGCCGCCAGGGGCAAGCTCCACTGGTTCGGCAGCGACCGGCTGGAGGCGACCCTGACCGGCTGGGTAGCCGACCTGGACAACGATGGCTACAACGGGGTGCCCTATGTACCTTTCGACAATGGTCCGAACCCGGACTTCAGTCCCGCCCCCGCCGACAGTGCCCCCCAGGGGGGCTTCTACGACACCTTCAGCGCGGCAGGCGTCAACTACGGCGGCTCCCAGCAGGGCGGGGCCAACCTCCATCTGAGCGTTGATCTCGGCTCGGTCACGCTGCGGTCCATCTCCGGGTATGCCACCACGGATACGCAGTTCGGCTTCGACCTGGCTGGCGGCGGGGCCGGTCCTTTTGGCCTGCTCATTGCATCGGATTCGAGCTTCGACCAGGTGAGTCAGGAACTCCAGTTGCTGGGCAACTGGCGTGATCAAGTGCTCTGGCAACTCGGCGCCTACTACCTGAATGAAGATGGCCAGCAGCAGTTTTCCGGAACGGTACCGGGCCTCTCGGCCACGCCCGCCTTTGACGAAGCCATCGACAGCGAGACCAACAGCTACGCGGTGTATGGCGAAGCGACTTATCAGATCACGAAGACGCTCTCGGTCACCGGCGGAGCCCGCTGGACCAGGGATGAAAAGACCTACTCGGACGACTGCGTTGGCGCCTTCTGCCAGTCAGATGAGGATCCGCTGGGGTCCGGTGCGGCCAGCGTCGCTCTGGACGACAACTGGAATGAGGTGACCTACAAGGTGGGCCTGGACTACCAGCTGGCCGACGACGAACTCTTGTACCTGGCCTATTCCACCGGCTTTCAGGCGGGGGGCTTCCGTACCCTCTGCTTCGGCGACCTGACTTCCGACACCGGCGCCACGGGCTGCGGCGGCAGCGCCTTCGAGCCCCAGACCGTGGGCAGCTATGAGCTGGGCTGGAAGAGTGCTCTGGCGGACAACACAGTGCGTCTGAACGTGGCGGCTTTCTATGCCCGGTACGATGACATCCAGCAGATCGTCATCAACAGCGGGGGCGGCTTTCCCATCGACAACATCGGTGACGTGGATGTCTACGGTCTCGAACTGGAAATCAGCTGGTCGCCCTTCGCAGACCTCAATGTCTTTGCCCAGTCCGGCTACCAGAAGAGCAACTTCGGGTCGGTGGACCCCGCCTCGCCCCCGGGTGGCCTGAATGGCCAGGCGCCACCAACGGACGAGCTGCCTTCCAATCCCCGGTGGCAGGGCAAGATCGGCTTCGACTACAACGTTCCCCTGAACAACCGGCTGGCCTTCTTTTACGGCTTTGACCTGTTCCACTCGGACGATTACTTCACGGAATCCCGCAACCTCGTGAAGATTGACGACTACTCGCGACTCAATGGCTTTCTGGGCCTGGGCGCCGACGACCGGCAGTGGCAGATCGTCCTCGCCGCGACGAACATCACGGACCGTCAGGACAACGTCTCCGGGATCTTCGTCAACGGCTTTACCAACGTGCGCACGCCCTTGCCGCCGGCGGACTACATGCTGACGTTGACGGTCAACTACTGAGCTGACGGGCCTGCAGGAGCGCCTTGTTAGGAGCGCCTTTAGGCGCGATCAATAGCCATCGCGCCTAAAGGCGCTCCTACAGACGCGCCGACGGGCAGGCTTCTCAGCCGCTGGCCCGTCGCCGCAAAAATGGCATTGGCCAGCGCCGGAGCAATGCCCGGAAGTCCCGGCTCACCAACACCGCCAGGACGTCCGCCCTGGGGCAGCAACTCGACGACGATCTCCGGGACGTCTGCCAGCCGCGGCCAGGGATAATCGTTGAAGTTGCCCTGCTCCACTGCGCCATTGCGCACGGTAATCCGCCCGTGAAGTGCCGCGCTCAGCGCGTCCTGGATGCTGCCCGTGATCTGTGCCTCGACAGCATCCGGGTGGATAACCGTCCGGCAGTCCACCACACAGGCCACCCGTTCGACACGCAGGGCGCCGTCCGCCGCCACGCTGACCTCGACAACCTGGGCGACGAGACTGTCATGACTCTCAAGGAAGGCGACGCCCCGGCCAAAACGCCGGCCGGGAACCCGGGGTAACGGTTCGCCCCAGCGGCCCAGCCGCGCGGCGGCCCGCAGCACCGCCTGCTCCGCGGGGAGGCCGTCCAGGTGCCGCAGGCGAAACTCCACCGGATCAACGCCGGCACTCGCTGCCAGCTCGTCCACGAAGCTCTCCAGAAGAAACGCATTGATCGAAGTCGAAACGCTCCGCCAGAAGCCTGTTGGAATCCCGTCCTCCCTGGGCACATAGGCCATGCGGGCCAGCGGTAGTGCATAACGCGGGCTGAAAGCGCCGCTCAGTGCCGTCTTGTCTTTGGCAGCGTCACCGCCCCGGGCCGTGGGCGTGCGCTGATAGTTGCTTGCCACCACCGACTCGGACACCAGCGTGTAGTCGAGGGCCGCAATCCGGCCATCGCTGCCCAGCGCGCCACGCACGCGACCGGTAGCCGCGGGCCGGTACATGTCGTGGCGCAGATCCTCCTCCCGGGACCAGGTGAGCTTTACCGGCCGGCCGGGCACCGCGACGGCGGCCTGGGCCGCCTCGATGACGAAGTCCATCTCGGCCCGCCGGCCAAAGCCGCCGCCCATCAGGGTGGAGCGGATGTCCACCTGCCCGGGCGGCAGTCCGGCGGCCTTGGCGGCTTCGTCCCGGGCAATGCTGGGCGCCTGGGTGGGTGCCCAGACAGTCAGCCGACCGGCCTCGAACAGCGCCGTGCAGTTCATCGGTTCCATGCACACATGGGCCAGGAAGGGCAGTTCATAGATGGCCGACAAAGGCTCGGAGCCCGGCTCGGCAGCCAAGGCGGCGGCCACGCCCTCGTCGTCCCGGAAGACGGAGGCACCGGGTGAGTCCAGTGCCTGCCGGTAGGACGCCTGCAGCACTGCAGAATCAGGCTGCACAAGATCCCCGGCGACGGACCCGATCTGCAGGACGGCGGCTGCCCGCTGGGCGCTCCAGGTGTCGCCCGCCAGCACTGCTACGGCCCGGTCACCGAGACGCAGGACGTGCTCAACGCCGGGCATGGCCAGCGCGGCGCCCGCGTCCAGGCTGCCAATGCGTCCACCCACATGGGGCGAGTGCCGGACGGCGCCGTACAGCATCCCCGGCAATACCGTGTCGATGGCAAAGCGTGCCGTCCCCGTGACCTTGGCCGGGACATCGAGGCGCGGCAGTGACCGGCCGATCAGGCGAAACTGGGTTGGCGTCTTCAGCAGGGGCTTGCCCCGAGGCCGTTGCCGGGCCGCCGCCTCGGCCAGCTCGCCATAGCTGAGCGTTGCGCCAGTGGCCGGATCGGTGACCACGCTGGCAGCCGTCAACAGCCGCCCCGCGGGCACGGACCAGCGCTCGGCTGCAGCGGCAACCAGGAGGCCGCGCGCCTCCGCTCCCGCCTGGCGCAGCGTGTCCCAGGCATCGATCGTGCTGGAGCTGGCGATGGTCACGGACATGCCCAACTGGTGAAAGACTTCCCGGATGAGCCCCGCCCCGAGCCCGGGCCAGAACCGGCCAGCCGTCGGCCCGAGAGGTTCGCCGCGCAGGAGAATGCCGAAGTTGAAGTAATCCTTGTCGACCGGCGTGAACTCATAGCTCACCTGGCCCCAGTCAGCATCGAGCTCCTCGGCCAGCAGCATGGGCAGCGAGGTGGTGACCCCCTGACCCATTTCTGCCCGATGGACCCCGCAGGTGATGCGGCCGTCAGTACCAATCTTCAGCCAGGCGTTGAGCGTTGCGGTACCGGGACTCGTGGCTGCGAATTTCGCCAACGCATCGCCGTCGTCGAGGAGGCGACGGACATACAGGACACCAAGACCACCGCCAACAGCGAGACCCGACACGATGCCGGTACCAAGCAGTTGTCGGCGTGTCACGGCCATAGGCAGCGTCCTCCGGAATGCTGATGAGTATACTCATTGCGATGTTCCGGACTCGGCTCTGCTGGCTGACCTGCGCCGTGCTGTTGAGCAGCTGCACCCGGCCGCTGCCGGACGCGGACGTCATCGTCATCGGGAGCGGTATCGCCGGATTGTCTGCAGCGCTGGAGGCCGGGGCCGCTGGGCAAAGCGTCCTGGTGCTGGACGCCAACTCCGTGGGCGGCGGTCACGCCGTCAAGGCGGGCGGCTTCGCCCTGGTGGGCACGCCCCTCCAGGAAAAGAAGGGCTTCAAGGACAATCCGCAGATTGCTGCACGGGACCTGCTGGCCTGGGGCGAGGACGCAGACGCGGAGTGGGTACACCGCTATGTGACCAACTCCCGTACCGAAGTCTACGACTGGCTGGCGGGCTTCGGCGTGCGCTGGGGCTTCGTCCTGGACACTCCCGAGCACTCCGTGCCCCGGTTTCATTTCGCCAGCGGCCCGGCACTGAACGTGGTGGTGCCGATGATGCGGGCAGCGTTCACCAGGGGAAACCTGGACTTCCGCTGGAATACCGAGGCGACGTCCCTGATACAGAGAAACGGCAACCTGCAGGGCGTGCGCATCCGGGATCTGCGCACGGGACTCGAGGGCGAACTGCGGGCCCCGGCAGTGATCATTGCCACCGGTGGCTGGCAAGGTGACCTGGCCTTCGTGCGGCGGGCGTGGCCAGCGTCTGTGCCGGCGCCGCCGCGCCTCTATGTGGGTGCGGGTCACTTCGCGACCGGGTCCGGCATCGGGCTCGGCGAGGAAGCCGGCGCCGCGACCACCCGCATGGACCATCAGGTGATTTTTGCGAGCGGCATACCAGACCCACTGGACCCCACGGGGACCCGCGCCCTGCAGACCGAGAACGCATCCGCCATCTGGGTCAATGCCAGTGGCCACCGCTTCATGAACGAGCGGGCGCCGAGCAAGGTTGCCGACGAGACGGTGCTGCAGCAGTCACCCGCAACACACTGGCTGATCTTCGATGCGGATGGGCTGCGGACCCTGCGAATCCGGGATGCGGTGTGGCTGGGCAACCCGGCGGGTATCGGGCCCCTCAAAGCCGCGGGACTGATCCACCACGCCGATTCGCTGGCGGCCCTGGCGGCACAGGCTGGCCTGCCGGAAGCGGCGCTGGCGGCGACCGTGGAGCACTGGAATGCAGCCGTGCTCGCCGGCGGTGATGCGGAGTTCGGTCGCTTCACTGAGGCCAAACCCGACTCCAGTGCGCGCCAGCTGCGCAAAGCGCCCTTCTACGCCATTCAGCTTTTTCCCATGACCCGCAAGAGCATGGGCGGCCTGGCGATTGATTCATCCGCGCGGGTCGTCGATGCCGCGGGGAGGCCTGTCCGGGGACTCTACGCCGCCGGCGAAGTCACGGGCGTGGCCGGCATCAATGGTCGCTACGGGGGTGAGGGCACCTTTCTTGGGCCGTCGGTTTTTCTTGGTCGCCTCGCCGGCCGCGCTGTTTCCGGCGGCGATGGCGCACTGAGGATCGAGCCGAAGGCGGTTGCACCACCCGCAACCCTCACAGTATCCGTCGATCCCGAGTACCGCGGCAGGGCGATCACCGTGCCCGACGGAGCGCTACCCCAGCTGGTCAACGCCCAGCGCCCGGGCTACTGGCATTTCGAAGTTGCCCACCGGATCGTGCTGGAGCGAGCCCTGGATTGCACGGCGTGTCACACGCCCGTCTGGCCCACGAGCCCTGCCAACTCGCTGGCCCAGCGGCAGGTGCAACTCAACGCCTGCAGCACCTGCCACTAGCCTCGGACGAGCGGCGACCGGGCTATGATCCGGTCCATGAACCCGACGGCACAGGATCAGGACTCCGGCTATCCCAACCCGGGTTATGCCTGGTATGTCGTCAGCATCCTCACCGTCGCCTACCTGCTGTCGTTCCTCGACCGCCAGATCCTTGCCCTGATGGTCGAGCCGATCCGCCGGGATCTGGACATCTCTGACACCCAGGTCAGCCTGCTCGGGAATCTCGCGTTCGGTCTGTTCTACACCATCCTTGGCCTGCCCATTGGCCGGGCTGCGGACCGGTTCAGCCGACGCGGCATCATTGCGGCGGGCATAACCATCTGGTGCCTGATGACGGCACTGTGCGGGCTGGCGCGCAACTTCGGTCAGCTCTTTCTCGCCCGGGTCGGCGTTGGTGTCGGTGAAGCAGCGCTGAATCCCGCAGCGCTCTCCCTGATCAGTGACTACTTTCCCCGGAAAACCCGGGGCCGGGCCCTGACCTTCTACAACATGGGGGTATCGCTGGGCGTGGGCGTTGCGCTGATCTTCGGCGGTCAGCTGATTGCCTGGGTCGCCTCCGCGCCGCCCCTGGATGTGCCCGGGATAGGCGAGCTCCGCGCCTGGCAGACGGTATTCATTCTGGTGGGTCTGCCCGGACTGGTGGTCGCCCTGCTCATGGTGACGGTCCGGGAACCGGTCCGCCGGGACCGGCTGCAGATCCAGCTGGCCGATGGCCGGATTACCGAAGACCTGACACTGAAACAGACCGTGGGCTACCTGCGGCAGCGCTGGCGCACCTACCTCACCCACTTTCTCGGCATGTCAGTGGTGACCATCCTCGGCTACAACTACTTCTTCTGGGTGCCCAGCATGTTCGTCCGGACGTGGGGCTGGACCATCCCCGAGATCAGTCTGGGCTACGGGCTTATCACCATCACTGCCGGCCCGCTCGGCGTGGTGGTCAGCGGCTGGGTTGCGCAACGCCTGCGCGAGCAGGGGCACGAGGACGCACTCATGCGCACCTGCGTCTTCGGCGCTGTGGTCTTCCTGATCCCGGCCTCGATCCTGACGCCGCTGATGCCCACGGGGCAGCTGGCCCTCGCCCTGCTCGTCCCTGTCTCCATCGGTGGTGCGTGGGTGACCGCGACGGGTGCCGCAGCCCTGCAGATGATCGCGCCGAACCAGATGCGGGCGCAGACGACCGCGCTCTACTACTTCGTCATCAACATCCTGGGGCTGCTGGGCCCCACCGCCGTGGGCCTCGTCACCGACTTCGGCTTTGGGGACGACGGCGCGCTGCGCTATTCCCTGGCGATTGTGTGCGCGGGAGCTAGCGTCATGGGGCTGACGTTTCTGCTGCTGCATCTCCCCCACTACCGGGCGAGCGTCCGGGAGGCGGAGAGCTGGGGACGGGCAGTCAGGTCAGCTTGAGGGCGGCGAACAGCAGGCCCAGCCCGACGATCAACATAGACCCCAGACGGACGGTCATCGCGGCGGAGAGAATCTCCAGGTCCTTGCGCACCAGCGCGATATCGGACCTGACCTCCTGAGTTTCTTCACGGGTGGCCAGATTGGCAATCATCGCCACCAACTCCTGACGAAGCATCTGCAGGTCTGACTTGGTGGCGATGGTCGTGCCCATGTCGCGCTCCATGGCATCAACGACAGCCCGAGCCTTGTCGTTCGGGACGTTGATGCTGACGAGGGCATCATACAGCGAGTAGAGGTAATCCATGGAGTACAAGCTACCGGGTATCGACCGGCTGGACAACCTGGATTTCTCGGCATTTCGTCCTGTTTTTAGCGCGCCGGGTAATAACCCGTCAGCCTGAGCCGAACGCTCTGCGCACCACTTCCTCGGCGGCGCTCCGCAGATCCCAGAGCGAGCGCGCCGCGGTTAACTGGTTGGCCGCCCGCGCCTGGTTGTGAGCGCTGCGGGTGGGAAAGCGCTGGGGATCCCAGCCAAAGTAACTTTCCCGGAGCGCATCGGCACAAAAGCGCGCCGCGAGTTCGACGTAGATGGTCAGGGTTCCCGCCACGATGGCGCCCGACTCTTCGGGCGTAATCCAGCCAGTGGCCACCTCGGCATAGCCAGAAACGGCCGGCGTGAACAGGTCCAGCGCGAAGGCGGATTGCCGGTGATCCTCCCCGGCCGGATTGCACCAGGAGCGAAAGGCGTCACCGAGCTCGAGGGGCAAAGCCATAGGGCCCAGGGTGTCGAGATCAATGAAGCACAGGGCACGGCCTGTTGTCGTAGCGAACAGCAGGTTGTTGATCTTCGGGTCGCCGTGCACCACGCGCTCGGGGACTGGGGGCAGAGTCGGCAGGGCTGCAGCGAGGTCGAGAATCTCCCCTGCCAGGGGCGCGATGGCCGCGAAGTCTCTGTGGCCCGGGTGGTCCAGCAAGGCCTGACGCAGTACCGCCATGTGTCGGGCGGTATCGTGGACACCCAGGCGCCGGTGCGGGAACGCGTAATCCAGGTCCGCCAGTGCCCGGTGAAAACGGGCCAGCAGGCCACCAGCCT
Organism: Arsukibacterium tuosuense; assembly: GCA_945872065.1. Taxonomy (GTDB): domain Bacteria; phylum Pseudomonadota; class Gammaproteobacteria; order Steroidobacterales; genus SHZI01. Next base: position 24,269 of record CAMBYH010000010.1, on the reverse strand, counting down.
CCCGGGCTTCCCCGGGGCTGTTCAGCCGGTTCCGGCTGACGCCGTCCAGGTGGGTCATCAGGCGATAGACCCGCCCGTCGATTTCCACCCAGAGGCGGCCATCGACCGTGGGCAGCAGCTCGGGGGCCACCAGGCCCCGGGCCCGAAGATGGGCCGTAACCACCTGGATATCCTCATTGATCTCCGGCGGAAAGACGGGGTTTAGCTGCTGCAGGACATAACGGTCTGCGCCGGCGGTGACCAGCGCGGTGTGGTTGATCAGGCCGCCGCCGAGCGGCGAGACCGTGCTGCCGCCGAGATTCCAGGCACTGAGGACTAAATTCGGGACTTCAAGGCCTTGCATGCGCTGGATTCTGCCGTCAGACTTTTGAAATGGATACACAAATCGCTGCACCCTCGACCACTGGCGCCCCGAGCCTGAACTTCTCCGACTCCGCCGCCGCCAAGGTGGCGGAGCTGATCGCCGAGGAAGGCAACCCGAATCTCAAGCTGCGGGTGTTTATTTCGGGCGGTGGCTGCTCCGGCTTTCAGTATGGCTTTACCTTCGACGAGAAGCTGGAAGACGGCGATACCCAGGTGCGCAACGAGGGCGTCACCCTGCTGATCGACCCCATGAGCATCCAGTACCTGGCCGGCGCCGAGATCGACTACAAGAGCGATCTCGAAGGCGCCCGCTTCGTCATCCGCAATCCGAACGCTGCTACCACCTGCGGCTGCGGCTCCAGCTTCTCCGTGTAGGAGCGCCGACCGGCGCGAAGCCATTAAGGATCGCGCCTAAAGGCGCTCCTACAGGCGCAATCCAGGAACGATACAAAACGATGAACAGCGACATCCGCACCGCCATCGACGACCTCCTCAGCAGCAACCGCGTCGTGTTGTTCATGAAGGGCAATCGGGCCCAGCCCCAGTGCGGGTTCTCGGCCAAGACAGTCGCGGCGCTGGACATGGTGCTGCCCGACTACCTCACCATCGACGTGCTGCAGGATCCGGAGATCCGGGAAGGCATCAAGGCCTACGGTAACTGGCCCACGGTGCCCCAGCTCTACGTGGCAGGCGAACTGATCGGCGGCAGCGACATCGTTACCGAGATGTTTGATTCCGGCGAACTCGGCAACGTGCTCGGCCTGGCCGAGCCCACGGGCAGGCCACCGCAGATCGAGATTGACCCGGCCGCTGCGGAAATCATGGTCAATGCCGTGCAGAGCCGCCCCGGCCAGACCATTCACCTGAAGATCGACGCGGCCTTCGAACATTCCATGACCCTGGGGCCGCCGAAGCCCGGTAGCCTCGACGTGACCAGCGGTCCGGTTGGGCTGCAGATCGACCGTTGGAGCGCAGCCCGGGCCGATGGCCTCCGGATTCGCGTGAAGGAAGCGCTGCAGGGCCAGGGCTTCAGTTTCGAAAACCCCAACGCGCCACCACCGGTAAAGCAGATGTCGGTGCAGGAACTGCAGGCCGCCCTCACTGCCACCCTGGCCTCCGGTAAAAAGCCCTGGCTCTTTGACGTGCGGGGCGAGGACGAGCGCGCGATCGCCTCGTTGTCAGCCGCCAAGCCCTGGGACGAGGATGGCGTCCGCACCATCGAGGGGCTGGCAACGGACACACCGATCGTCTTCCATTGTCACCGGGGCGGTCGGAGCCAGGCCGTTGCCGAACGCTACCGCCGGCGGGGCTACACCAACCTCTACAACCTGGCCGGCGGCATCGACGCCTGGTCCCGGGAAATCGACCCCACGGTTCCTGCCTACTAGGCTCCCCGCCCTGGCCAGCGCCAGGGCTGCGAAGCAGAGCCCTAGCTCGCCAGATCGTTCAGCAGCAGCACAGCGGGTGGCTTGCCATCGCTCGTGGCGTCCGGGCGCGGGGCGTCCACCAGGATCGCTGTCTGCACGGTGCCCGAGGTTGCCGCAATATCCACTGCGGCCAGTACGGTCTTGGTGCCCGCCGTCGTAAAGGTCACTCGGTAGTCCTGGGGAAACAACGGCAGATAAGGGGTTGCAAGTCGCGACGAGAGGTTCTGGAGAGTGGGGGACACATCGGCGATGGATGTACCCGCCTTCAGAATGTAGACGTCGACTACACCGGCAGCCAGCGAGGCGTCCACGATCCGCAGCTTGCCTTCGCCAAACACGGACCGGATCTCATCGGGGAGCACCAGCGGATCGAAGGTCGACGGCGTCGTCAGGGCAAGGCCGATCACGAACAGAGTGGCCCGCTGGCCCAGCGCCAGGGGGGTGGGATTGGGGAAGACCGTGAACAGCGGCGTCGTGGCTGTCGGGTCCGCGGTCCTGACACCCCTAAGGCTGTAGGTATCCGGAAAGGTCGATACATAACCCGTGAAGTCCAGGTAGTTCAGCGCGGTGGCGAAAGTCACTTCCCGGAGCGGAGGCAGCACGGTGGAAGGCGGAATCGCAGGTTCCTGCGGCCGGGTACCCAGGATATTCATGGTTGGTGCATCCGGGGACACCTGGACCACCCGGAGGTTCGTCAGCGTGTCCTTGTCCAGGAGTTCTGCGGTACCGACCGGAGTAAAGAACCCGCGAAAACCGCTGCTGATGGAGAGCGAGATCGGCGCGGGGCCCACGAGGTTGTTGTCGACCGCGACGATGAGCAGGTCGTTCCCGTTGTTCAGCCCGATGTTATTGGACTGGAAAACGGGGACGGTGGACCCCGGCAGGGTAATTCGAATGATATAGGTCCCCGTCTGCACCAGCTGACGAGGGGCGGGCTGGGCACCATAGGTGACCTGGGCGATGGGTGTCTGGGTCGAGAGGTCCGGCAGGACTCCGGGCGCCACGGGGACCGCAGTCAGGTAGATATCCACCACCGCCGGAACATCGGGAGCGGCGTGGACCAACTGCAGGCGGGCATTGCCAGCCGGCACGTCCTCGATCAGGTTCTCGATGACCAGCGGCCGCAGTGCATCGGTGTCGTTGGGAGCAGCGTCGGCGACAGAAGCCTTGCCGAGGGTAATGAGCGTGTATTCCCGCCCCTCCGCGATGGCCTGGGCGACGGGCTCTATAACCGGCTCGGTAACGGGCAGCCCGTTTTCGTCGGGCAGGATCGCCTCCACAGCGAACGTGTAGGTCTTGGGCGTAACGCTGAGAAAGCCGGGCCCGCCTTTGTATTCAATCGCGGACCGAAGCGCGACGCCGTCAACCAGGAAGTTCACGGGGGCGAGATCCGGCGAGGCCTGGATCATCCGGAAGGAGCCCTTGTTGTCGGCCTCGGACCCGCAACTCGCCAGCCCCAGGACCAGACCCAGGCCGCAGGCCCCAAGCACGGCGAGACGCAACGTGCGCGGAAATACGCTCATAAAGAATTACCTTTGGAGAAACTGGCCGACCTGGCGAGCGAGGAGAGAATGAAAGCGCTGCATGTGACTGCTTCTTCTTGTTGCTGACGACTTCATTATAACGAGGGAAAGTCGATGACTACCTCACCATTCAGCGCCTGCAGCAGGCCCGGATCCCGCCGGTATACATCCGGCAGGAACCTGACGCGGCCCTCGGCATCCAGTTCAGCGGTCCAGTAGAGGATCAGGATCGGCCAGGGCTTCGGCAGGCGCACAGTCCGGGTAGTCCCGGTGGCGATGGCAGCTTCCAGCCCGGCGCGATTCCAGTGTTCGGGGTCCGCCAGCAGGATCTCGGCCAGCGACAGCGGGTCCTCAAGCCGGATGCAACCGGAACTGAAGTTCCGCTCTGCCTTCTCAAACAGGCCGCGGCTTGGCGTATCGTGCAGAAAAACCGAGTGCGCATTGGGGAACATGAACTTGATGCGCCCCAACGCGTTCCGGGGGCCGGGTCCCTGCCGCAGGATATAGGGCGGACGACTGCCCACGGCCCGCCAGTTGATGGTGGCGGCATTCACGGGCCGGCCGTTCGGCTCCAGCACGCTGATGTTCTGACTGCGGAGGTAGCCTGGATCCTGCCGGACCTTCGGCAGAATATCTTCCCGCAGGATCGTGGGCGGCACCGTCCAGGTGGGATTCAGGTCCAGGTAAGTGATCGACGCCCTGAAGATGGGTGTCTCGCGGGCCTGGGTACCCACAACGGCGCGACGCCACCAGAACGGCACACCATTGCGGGCCGCAAAGACCTCGTAGCCCGCGACGTTGACCACTACGACCTCGCCCGCCGTGTCTTCCAGCACCCACCGGGCGCGCGCCAGCGACAGGCGCAGCTGGTCGATACGGACACTGACGGGTACGTTGAGGGCGGCCAGGGTCCGGGCGCCCAGCACTCCGTCGGCGTCCAGCGCGTGCCGGGCCTGGAAACGCTGTACGCCCGCGACGAGGATCTCGTTATAGGTTCCCGACACCGGTGTCGTGGCGGGCAGATCACCGGTGACGATCAGCCGCTCGCGGAGCAGTGGCAGCCGGGCGTCTGCAGCGCCCGGCTTGAGGGTTGGCCCCTCCGGCACCTCGGGCCAGCCCCCGGCGGCAGCGAGAGTCCGATACTCGGCCAGCCTGTCCTGGAGAGCCCGGTAAAGGGGTACCCGGTCAAGCCAACGGCCGAGAAATTCGTCCAGCGAAGGCGCGGCCACCGCATCGCTCAGGGTCTTCAGGGGCTCGAGACCGGGTCGGAAGTGGCGGGTGAAGTTCCATGTGGACTCGAGTCGCTGGGGATTCACCTTGCCGAAACGCTGGTGGTAGCCGAAGCGGACCAGGCTCTCGGTAAGCAGCAGATCGAAGTCCGCGGCCAGAGCGGCATCGTCGCTGGATGCCACCCGCTGGCGCAGTGCCTTGAGCGGCGACAGGTAGTAATCCTCACTGGAGAGGCCGTGGCTCTCTGCACTGGCGAGCAGCGTCAGTAACTCATCGACCCGGCCCGGCCGCGTCCAGACCGGCGCATAGTTCCGCGCCCCATAGAAATCGGGAACGAGACTTCCCGAGGCAATGGCAAGCCCCTGCAGGTAAAGGCCACCACTGGCCCGCAGCTTCCCGACCTGAACGACCAGCTGTTGCTGCACCGCCCGCTCCGCGGGGGCAGCCAGGGCGACTGGCGCGACCGCGAGGCCGAGCCCGAGGAAGGCCAGGACAAGCGCCACTGCCGTGCGGGGATGATTTTGCATATTGCGGGCCCTGCCTCCGGGGCGCCTGTCTGTGCGGGCCTGCGTCAAGAATCCATGGATCAGGGGTTGCGGCGGGCCGCCTCGCTGGTGAAAATGTCGTCATGCCCCCCCAGCTCCACCGCCGAGAGTTTCTCCGGTCTGCCCTGCTGCTGGCGCCTCTGGTTGCCTGTCCGGGTATTGTGCAGGCAACCAGCCCTGCCACGAACAGCGAATCCCGGCGCCTGGCCTTTTATCACACACACACGGCGGAAACACTGGATGTCGTCTACAGCGAAGGCGGTGTGTACGTGCCAGATGCGCTGAAGGAAGTGCATCACCTGTTCCGGGACTTCCGCACCGGGGATAGCCACCCGATCGATCCAGCCCTGCTCGATATCCTGCATGACGTGCAGCAGGCTACCGGCGGTGGCCATGGCCGCTTTGAAATCATTTCCGCCTACCGTTCTCCCGCCACTAATCAGATGCTTGCGAGCAGAAGTGGCGGTGTGGCGGACCACAGCCTGCACCTTCAGGGCCAGGCAATCGACGTCCGGTTACCCGGGGTCCGCACCAGTGACCTGCGCCTTGCCGGACTTCACCTGGCAAACGGCGGGGTCGGCTACTACCCGGGATCTGACTTCGTACACCTGGATACCGGCCGCGTCCGCAGCTGGTAAGGCGGTCCCGGCGGCTCCCGCGCGTTAAACTGGGCACCATGCGCCTTTGCTCGTCCCTCCTCTGTTCCCTGCTCCTGCTGGGCCTGAGCTCGGGCGCGGCCCCCGCTCTGGCCGGCGAATGCCGGGCCCAGGTGAGACCCCTGCTCCTCGCCAGCAATCCCGCCCCGGAGGCACTTCAGCAGGTGCAGTCCCTGTGCCGTGCCGAAGCCGACGCAGGGGATGCAGAGGCTACCTACCAGCTGGCATTTTTCGCCCTTGGCCTGGGAGGTAACTGGCAGCCGGAGCAGGCGATTCCCCTGCTTCGGTCGGCCGCAGACCGGGGCGTCACCGAAGCCCAGTACTGGCTCGCCTGGCAGTCCGAGTCCGGACCCGAATTGCCCCACGACCCCGCCATCGCCCTCGGCTGGTACGAGAAAGCTGCCGCAGGGAGGCATCGGCTGGCGCTACAACGGCTTGCCGACGCCTGGGAACGGGGGGAACTGGGTCTGCCGGTGAACGCCCGGAAGGCGCTCGACTACCGGGTCCAGATCCGTCGCTGCGAAGAGGAACTCGCCCGCAAGAGCGAGTGAGGCTCCGCCGATCCCCGGGGAGTTATGACGCGGTTCCCTCAACTTGTAGTCCGGGCTGCCGACTAAAGACCTGATCAGGGTTTGGACGTCCGTCGTCATGGGCTGGCCGGAGTCAGTAACGTACCTTCTACTCGTCGCACTGGGCTATGCCCTCAAGCGGGTGGTGGACCTGGCGGGCGACTGGCAGCAGCTGAGAATGAGGCGGCCTGCCGGCTCGACCGAGGGCACAGACTCCCTCCTTTTTACCACCGCCCGGCAGAGCCTGATTGAACGCCAGGCCATCTATGTCCGCTTCCGCAAGAGCGTGAACGACGCGGTGGAGTCGGCGGTCAATCAGGGCCATGGCACCTACGGCAGTCGTTATCAGATCCGCGACGACTACGGCGACCTGCTCCGTGTGGCACCACCGTCGATCACCCAGGCCGCCGACAGCATCATCCGGTGCGTAACCCTCCTGGTGAATCTGGGGCCCTCGGACCAGCGCTATGCGATGTTTACCCGGTCACTCAAGAACTTTGACGACGAGTGTGGCGCAAACCCTGCCCTTGCGACCCCCGTGCCCGGCCCGCAACGGCAGGAGTTCCAGGGACTTGGCAGCAACAGCAGTAGCGAGATCAGGAACGCCCCCGCTGCTCCCGGGACTGGCAGTACAGGTTCGTAAAGCTCGCCCAGAAGTTGGCCGGGTGGCCTTCTAGCGGTAGCATGCAGTCCCGATACTCATGCCCTCCCGCCAGCAGGATGCCTCCCATGTCCAAGTCGCAGAACCTCAGCCGCCGGACCCTCGTCAAGGGCATGGGCGCACTCCCCCTCGCTGCGGCTCTCGGTTCCTCCCTGGCGTCCGGGCCGGTCCGGGCGCAGAACCGCTCCAAAGTCATTGTCATAGGGGCCGGTCTGTCCGGACTGAATGCCGCCCTGCTCCTGGAAGAGCAAGGCGTCGACGTGCAGGTGCTCGAGGGGCGGCAGCGGGTCGGTGGGCGCGTGCTGTCCCACCGGGACGTCCCCGGCAACCCGGAATCCGGCGGTACCTCCTTCGGTGCCGGTTATGCCCGGCTGATGGACGCCTGCAAGAAGTTCAAGGTGGGCACAATCGACGTGACGCCCATCGTGCCTTTTTTCGGCGACCGGGAACTGGTCCTCGATGGCAAGCTGATTACGAAGGCCGAGTGGCCTGCCAGCCCGCTGAATCCGTTTCCCGCGGCGTTCAAGCAGAGCATGCCCTGGTCCTACCTCAACCCCATCATCGGCAAGAACAACCCGCTGAAAAATGCGGACGCCTGGCTCGACCCAGCCAACGCCAAATATGACGTATCGCTTCATCAGTGGCTTAGCAGTATTGGCGTCTCGGACGAAATCATCGATCTCTGCTGGAACAATAACCCCAACTACGGCACGACGGCCTACGACGTTTCCGCCATGCTCGCCCTCTCCGGCAGTACGTTCGCCATGATGCAGGCTCAGCTGGGTGGCAAGATCTTTGGCTACACCGCGGTCGGTGGTAACCAGGCAATCCCGGAGGCCATGGCCAAAGGTCTCAAGAAGCCCATCCTTTTCGGCCGTAACGTCGTTGGCATTCGCTCCACAAAGAGTGGCACCGAGATCCAGTGCGCTGATGGCACGGTCTACAAGGCCGACTATGTGGTGTGCTCACTGCCCAGCCCCGTGCTCCGCCGCGTCCACCTGGACCCGCTGGTTACCGGCCCCCAGGGACTGGCCATCAACACGCTGGCCTCCCAGCCCGTCAACATGCTCCACCTCATCGTCAACAAGCCCTTCTGGGAAGACGACGGCCGCAACCCGAATATCTTCAGCAACGGCCTCGCCGGCATGGTGGTGGCGGAACGCAAGGGCAAGACGCCCCAGGAGATCACCAGCCTGACCATCTGGGTCCGGGGACGGAACGCCACGTGGATGGACACGCTGGAGTCCAAAGAGGCTGTCGCCGCGATCATGGACGATTTCCACCGCATCCGGCCTGCCGCCAAGGGCAAGGTGGAACCCAAGGTCTACCACTCCTGGTACCGCGACCAGTTTTCCGCGGGGGACTGGGCAGTCTGGGCCCCGGGACAGGTCACCGCCTTCGCGGCCGTCGTCGGCAAGCCCCATGCACGAATCCACTTCTGCGGCGAGCACACGGCCGTCTCCAACCGGGGTATGGAGGGCGCCATGGAATCCGGCGAACGCGCTGCCTTCGAAATCCTGGGCCTGGTGTAGGAGGGCCGACCGGCGCGAACTCATAAATTATGCACACCCTGATCAAGCCCTTCCGCGCGCTGCGCCCGGCCCCAGGCAAAGCTGCCGCCGTGGCCGCACCACCTTATGACGTGCTGAACACGGTGGAGGCCCGGCACCGGGCCCACGGCAAGCCGTCCAGCTTCCTGCACATTTCCAAGCCGGAGATCGACCTGCCGGAAGGAACAGACCCCTACTCGCCCGTGGTCTACGCCAAGGGGGCGGAGAATCTCCGGCATCTGATCGAAACCGGCGTGCTCCTGCGCGATGAGAAGCCGCACTACTACGTCTACCAGATCCGGATGGGCGAGCATCTGCAGACCGGCATCGCCGGTGTGGGCAGTGTTGTCGAGTACGACCGTAATCGTATTCGCAAACACGAGTACACCCGGCCGGACAAGGAGGACGACCGCGTCCGCCAGATCACGGCGCTGAATGCCCAGACGGGACCGGTACTGCTCGCTTACCGCAGCAACCCTGAACTGCGCCAGATCATCGTGCAGAACGCGCGCGGCCTGCCAGCCTGCGAAGTCAAGGCGGACGACGGCGTCGTGCACACCGTCTGGCTGATTCAGGACCCGGAGCAGGTCAGCGCGGTGACCCGCATCGTGGATGCCATGGATTCGCTCTACATCGCTGACGGCCATCATCGCTCGGCCTCCGCCTCCCGGGTGGCGGCCGCGCGCGGCGCCGGGAACCCGCGCCATTCGGGCGATCTGGACTACAACTACTTTCTCTGTGTGGCCTTCCCCCACGACGAGATGCGTATCCTCGACTACAACCGCGTCGTCAGGGATCTCAACGGCCTCTCGGCCACGGACTTTCTGCTGCGCATCGGCCTCAAGTTTACGGTGACACCCGTGGCAGAACCGGCCAGGCCCGCCCACGCCGGCCAGTTCGGCATGTACCTTGAGGGCCAATGGTACCGGCTGGACATCCAGCGCGGACTGATCCCGAAAGATCCGGTTGCCAGCCTTGATGTCAGTCTGCTGCAGGATCACCTGCTGGCCCCGGTACTGGGTATCGGGGATCCCCGGCGGGACAAGCGCATCGACTTCGTCGGCGGCATTCGGGGCCTGCCGGAGCTGGAGCGCCGCGTCGACAGCGGCGAGATGGCGGTTGCCTTCGCCATGTTCCCCACCAGCCTTGAGGCGCTGATGGCAGTGGCCGATGCGAATCAGGTGATGCCGCCCAAGTCTACGTGGTTCGAGCCGAAGCTGGCCGACGGCCTGCTGTCTCACGTACTCGACTGAGCCCCCGCTAGAGATACTTCTCCAGGGGAAAGAGGCGGTAGATTCGGGACGAGAACCGCTTCCAGAAGCCCGTCATGGGTTCGTGGGTGTCCCGCACTTCCTGGCCATCGATCTCCGTTACCCACTCGAGCCCCCCGCCCTTGCGCCGCAGGACCTGCCAGCTGCTGTCGGGACGGAGCAGCTCGTCGATGGACGCCGCCACCCGGTTAGCCAGCTCCTCACTGTCGACGATCAGCGCCGTCTCCGAGTTCAGGTAGGTGGACCGCAGGTTGAGGTTGAAGGAGCCGATATAGACCACCCGCCGGTCCAGAACGAGGGACTTGGAGTGCAGCGCGAAGGCCGGGTGCGCCGCACAGGCCAGGGAGACCGTGATCAGCCGCTGGCACGCCGCTGCGTCGGGACGCAGCTCGTGGAGTTCTATCCCCGCATCGAGCATCTCCAGCCGGCGCCGGGCATAACCGGAATGATTGGTGACGAGGTCGTTGGAGGCGAGGGAATTGGTCAGCGCGCGCAGCCGGACGCCCGCACCGTGCAGACGGGCCGCCTCAGTCAGGCTCTGCTCAGCCAGGATCAGGTAGGCCGACTCCACCAGAAGCTCGCTGCGGGCAGTAGCCACCAGCGCCTGCAGTGCCAGCGCCACGGGCTGCGGCGCCGCTGCGTCTGTAATCTGCTCTGCCGTCGGGGGCGGGTCGAAAACCAGACGGGCTGGGGCCCATAGCAGAGCTGGCAGTGTCTGCGTGGCCATCAGGCTGTTCTGGTCAGGCGGAGCAACATAGCCCAGCTTCCCGACTTCCGCCGTCGCGGCGGCCAGGAGTCCGGACAAATCCACCGGGTCCGCGGGCCCGGTGAGGGCCAGGACAGGCTTTGTCCAGGTGCTGTTCCAGAAGGCCTCAAACCCTGCAATAACCTCCGCAACAACTGGCCCGGCTACCAGCAGCTCCCGGTCCCGGAAGTTCACCTCCGGATCAAGATCGAAGTACTCATCGCCCACATTGCGCCCGCCCACAATGGTGATGGCCCCATCGGCGGTGAATGACTTGTTGTGCATCCGGCGATTGAGCTGCGAGAAGTTCCGGACAAACCCCAGAAGGCGGAGGACGCCCTGACGCGCGGACGAGGGGTTGTAGATACGGATCTGCACGTTTGGATGGGCGACAAGGCGGGCAAAGACGGCGTCCCGGCCTGCCACGTTGATGTCATCCAGCAACACACGCACACGCACGCCCCGCTCCGCGGCGGCCAGGAGACGGGCAGCGAGGTAGCGCCCGGCAGCATCGGAGTTCCAGATGTAGTACTGGGCGTCGAGAGTGGCTCTGGCCGCCGAGATGAGGGCGTCCCGCTGCGTAAGGGCCTCCGCGCCGGTATCAAGCAGCAGGACCCCGGATCGCCCCGGATACTCAGTGGCGAGCGCCTCAGTCGCCTCCTGGAGGGAGAATGCCCACGCAAGACGGGCAGGACCCGCTGTCAGCAGACCCATGGCGAGGAGTACCATTAGCGCACGCCCGATACGGACTCGGGACATCCGCTGGCGTGGATTCAGCGAACCCAGTCTCCACTGACACAAGGAATACTGTATGTCTTTCGTCAACAACCTCACCCGCTACGTGGAAGTCGGCATCATTGTCGTGCTGGCAGTGGCGGCGCTGGCCGGAATCGTCCGCTTTATCCTGCTGGCCGACATTTTCTAGTCAGCCGCGCCCTCACCCCTGGGCACTCACAGCAAGACAGTCCTGTCCTCAAGCTCGTTGCGATCAGCCGACCCGGCAGGGCAGTGTTCGGCGGCGAGGGCGGTGATCCGTTCGATAGCCTCAAGGGTCCCCTGTCTATAACGGCCTGCGCCCAGGGCCACCTCCATCTGGGCACAGATGCTGGTCCACTCTGTGGTTGTCACACGCTCCGCGAATCCCCGGTCGGCCACGATCTCTATGGCCCGTTCTGCCAGGAGGACGTAGAGCAGAACCCCATTGTTCTCCGCGGTGTCCCACATCCCGAGTTGCGAGAAGACCTCTGCGGCGCGCTGGGGACTGCCAACCCCCCGGTAGAGGTGACCAGCTGAGAGGGTCGTTTCGACAGCGCAGCGGATCTCGGCCCGGTGGTGGGCTTCGGATGCACTGATGGCAGCATCAACTGCCGCCAGCGTTGCACGTGGATAACAGCGGCGCAACGCCAGGGGTGTCGTAAACAGGTGCTGGAGCCAGCGGCGCATCATCGACAGTTACCAGCGGCCCGACGCGCCGCCGCCTCCGAAGCCCCCGCCACCGCCGCCAACCCCCCCGCCGCCGCCGAACCCGCCGCCCCCTCCGTCCCCGAAGCCACCACCGGTCCTACCGCGGGGATGACTGGCCCACCGGCCGCCACTCGCGCCCGCCGTAAGACCGATAATGAAACCGACCGCGGCCATGAATAACGTCAGGCCGAGCACGCCAGCCAGCAGCCAGGTCACGCCGCCAGCCACCGCACCGGTGGCCGCAGCGCCGGGGAGTTGCCCGAGGGCCCGCCGCAGGACGTTACCGACAACCAGGGAGACGATGAAGATGATCGGCAGGATGTTCTCCAGTCCCCCAGAGGGGCCACGGGAACCCTGCGGGGTGGGCGCCGGCAGCGACTCGCCATCCACCAGACCGATGAGACGATCAACACCGGCACTGATGCCACCGGCGTAGTCACCCTCGCGGAACCGGGCCAGGATGAACTCGTCGATGACCCGGTTGGCCGTCGCGTCGGGAATTGCGCCCTCGAGGCCGTAACCCACCTCGACACGCACCTCCCGGTCATCCTTGGCAACCAGCAGGAGAAGGCCGTCGTCGACCCCCTTGCGGCCCAGCTTCCAGGCTTCCGCCACCCGCAGGGAAAACTGCTCGATGCTCTCGGGTCTGACCGTCGGTACGATCAGCACGGCGATCTGGCTCCCCTTGCGGGCTTCCAGCTCTGCCAGCCGGGTGTCGAGCGATGCCTTTTCAGCAGGCGACAGGGTCCCCGTTTCGTCAATGACCCGGGCCGTCAGCGCCGGTACTGCGACCGGCTGCTGGGCCAGCAGGGCACCAGCCCAGAGCAGCAGTGTTGCGGCTAGCAGGTGCAGCAGGGGGAAACGCCGGAACACGTCAAGTCCGGTTCATCACCCTTGCTTGCCGAAGTTCACTTCCGGTGGCTTGCTGATCTCGGCCTCGTTCTCAACGGTGAAGGTTGGCTTGACCTTGTAGCCAAAGACCATGGCCGTCAGGTTGTTCGGGAAGGAGCGCACGAGAGTGTTGTACTCCCGGGTGGCCTCGATGAAGCGGTTGCGGGCCACCGCGATGCGGTTCTCCGTGCCCTCGAGCTGGGCCTGGAGGTCGCGAAAATTCTGATCGGACTTGAGTTCGGGGTACTTCTCGACCACAACCAGCAGGCGGGACAGGGCACCGGACAGTTCGCCCTGGGCAGCCTGGAACTTGTCGAACGCCGCCGGATCGGCCAGCGTTTCCGGCGTGGCCTGAACGGACCCCACCCGGGCGCGGGCCTCGGTGACCTGGATCAGCACGTCCCGCTCCTGCTGGGCGAAGCCTTCCACCGTCTTGACGAGGTTGGGAATCAGATCGGCCCGGCGCTTGTACTGGTTCACCACCTCTGCCCAGGAGGCCTTGACGCCCTCATCGCCACCCTGGATGGCGTTGTAGCCGCAGCCGGAGAGCAGCAGCGTGGTGAAAGCCAGGAGCGTGGCAAGTGCCCTGCTTGACGTTATTCTGGACATGGCAGTGCGTCCTCCCGGGTGGATGTAGGTGACGTGTCTGACAGTATGGATGAAGGAATCTCGTTCTTCAGCCCTTCCGGCGGGGCCCTGCCCCATTTCCCGCCGAACAGGCCATTAACGCGACTGGAATTCCGGCCCCTCGCGCTCCAGTCTGCCGTCAGACCATCCATGCGTCGCCAACAGCCGGAGCCAGCTTGACATTGACACATCATGTTCTTGACATCACAGCATCAGCATACATATGCTCCGATGCATGCGCACCACACTGACCCTGGACGACGACGTGGCTGCCACTCTGGAACGCCTGCGCAAAGGCCGGGATGCGAGCCTCCGGGACCTGGTCAACGAGGCTCTGCGAGAGGGGTTGAAGCAGATGACCGGGCGGCCGAAACGCCGCGCGACGATCCACACCCGCGCGGTGGCGCTGGGTCAGTGCCGCGTTGGCAACGTGGATAACGTCGCCGACGTGCTGGCCGTCGGCGAGGGCGAGACGTTCCGTTGATTCTGGTGGACGCCAACCTGCTGGTGTATGCCCACGTCTCGAGCTTCGCGCAACACGAACGGGCCAGGGAGTGGCTCGATAGTCAGTTGAACGGCGCGACGCAGGTCGGTCTGCCCTGGCCAAGCCTGCTGGCATTCCTGCGGCTGGTAACGAACCCACGGATCTTCGAGAAGCCCGAACGCACCGAAGACGCCTGGACGCAGGTACAGGAGTGGCTGCGCCAGGACAACGTCTGGGTCCCGCAGGCGACGGAGCGGCATGCGGAGGTACTGGGCCCGCTTCTGGCCACCGCCGGCGTGCAGGGCAATCTCGTGCCTGACGCCGACCTCGCTGCACTGGCCATCGAACACGGCCTGACCCTTTGTTCTACCGATGGCGACTTCGGGCGGTTTTCCACACTGCGGTGGCTGAATCCGCTGGCAACATAGGAGACGGTGCTGCATCCAATGCTGGCACTTGTCGGCGGCGCCATCGCCATCGGCTTTGCGCCGATCTTCGTGCGCTGGAGCGAGGTCGGCCTGAACGCGACGGCGTTCTGGCGGCTGGCCCTGGCACTGCCCGCGCTCTGGCTCCTCTCCCGCCGCACCGGCAGTCAGCCCCTGGTGCCGGTCAATGGTCGTGGCCTGCTCGCCGTTGCCGGGCTCTGCTTCGCACTGGACCTGATTTTCTGGCACGCCTCCATAGCTCTCACGTCTGTTGCCAATGCCACGCTCCTGGCTAACCTGACGCCGATCTTCGTGGTGCTGTTTTACTGGCTCGTCATGCGGCAGCGACCCACCCTGCGCTTCTCTGCGGGTGCGGCACTGGCGCTCGCGGGCGCGGCCGGCCTGGCCCTCGGCAGCAGGCCACCGGCTGGCAATCCGGGCGGCAATGTGCTGCTGGGCGATCTCTACGGCGTCATAACCGCGCTTGCCTATGCCGGGTACCTGCTCGCGGCTGAACGGGCACGCACCACGGGCAACGCCCTGCAAGTGACCCTGGCCAGTACGGCCGTGGCCATGCTGATCACCGGCGCGGTGGCGCTGTACTTCGGCGAGAACTTCTGGCCCGCGTCGGGCTCAGGCTGGGCGGTCCTGCTCGGGCTCGCCCTCCTCGTCCACGTCATTGGCCAGGGCGGGATCATCTGGGCGCTGGGGCAACTCCCGGCATCGCTGTCCTCCGTGGTGATCCTGATCCAGCCCGTGGTGGCCGCCGGGCTCGGCTGGCTGTGGCTGGGCGAAGGGCTCGGCCTGCTGGATGCGCTCTGCGCGACCCTGGTACTGACTGGTGTACTCATCGCCAGGCGCCAGTAGAATCCCGCCATGCTCAAGGGCTTTCATCACGCCGCCATCTCCACGCCGGACCTGGACCGCGCCGTGCGCTTCTACAGCGAACTCTTCGGCTGCAAGGTCGTGCGGGAGTTTGGCTGGCCGGCCGGCATCCCCGAGGCGGATGCGCTGACGGGCCTGCAGAACTCCGCCGCCAGGGCGGTGATGTTGCAGCTCGGCGAGAGCTATCTCGAGATCTTCGAGTTCAGCTCTCCCACTCCCCAACCCGGCAATCCGGAGCGCCCGGCCTGCGACCACGGCATCACGCACATCTGCCTCGAGGTGCGCGACAGTCAGGCCGAGTACGCCCGCCTGCAACAGGCCGGTATGCGGTTTCACGCCCCGCCCCAGGCCCAGGAGGGCGGCTTCGTGACCTATGGGCGGGATCCCGACGGCAATATCGTCGAGTTGCTGGAGTTCGGGATGTAGGAGCGCCTTTAGGCGCGATCATTTAGGTGTCGCGCCGGTCGGCGCTCCTACAGGCCCCGTTCATCACCCGGTGCTACCATGCCCAACATTCCCTGAATGGATCACGGTGTTTGGCACGCAAGCCCCGGCGCGGATTGCGCCAGTACCTCTCGAAACGTGTGCTGGTCAGTCTCGCCATGGCGGCGGGCACCTTGCTGGTCATCTTCATTGGCTACGTTGCGCTCCTCGACCGGCAGATCGTCCGGCAGTTTGAGGGCCGCCGCTGGGACCTCCCCGCTCAGGTTTATGCCCGGCCCCTGGAGCTCTATGCCGGCCTCCGGCTGAGCGCAGATGAGCTGCAACGGGAACTCACGGCCCTCGGCTACTCGAGCAACAGCGCCGCGAAAACCCAGGGGACGTTCAGCAGAGGCCCGCAGCGGGTCAGCCTGGTCACCCGCCCCTTCCAGTTCTGGGATGGGGCAGAACCCTCCCGGAAGGCGACCATCCGGTTCGACGGGGCGACGGTGGTGGGTCTGGCGGACAGCAGCGGCAGGGATTTGCCCCTGCTCCGGCTCGACCCGCCCCTGATCGGCAATATCTTTACCACTCATGGCGAGGACCGGATCGTCCTGGGGCCGGACAGCGTCCCGACAACACTGCTCGAAGGCCTGAAGGTGGTGGAGGACCGGGACTTCGACCGGCACGGCGGCGTATCCCTCCGTGCGATCGCCCGGGCGATGTGGGCTAACGTACGGGCGGGTGGCATTGAACAGGGCGGCAGCACCCTTACCCAGCAGCTGGTCCGCAGTTACTTCCTGAACAACAGCCGGACGCTCACCCGCAAACTCCGGGAAGCGCTGATGTCGGTGCTGCTGGAACTCCACTTCGAAAAGCCGGACATCCTCAACGCCTACGTCAACGAGATTTACCTGGGCCAGTCGGGGGACCGGGCCATTCACGGCTTCGGCCTTGCCAGTCAGTTCTACTTCGGCAGACCGCTGGCCGAACTCCAGATCCAGGACATCGCGCTGCTGATCGCCGTGGTGCGCGGCCCGTCCTACTACGACCCGCGCCGCCACCCGGAGCGGGCGCGGGAACGGCGCAACATGGTGCTCGGCCTCATGGCTGAATTTGTCGTGCTCACGCCGGAAGAGGCTGACAGCGCGAAGCGCCGAGATCTGGGCGTGCGCGGCACCGCCAGCAACTTCGCCAGCTACAACCCCAGCTTCATGGACCTGGTCCGCCGGGAACTGCAGGCGGATTACCAGGAAGAAGACCTGCAGACCGCCGGGCTACGCATCATGACCACCCTCGACCCGCGCATTCAGGCCCTCGCGGAACTGCGGCTCACGGAAGGTCTCACGACGCTGGAGCGCAATCGCCGCACGAAGAAGGCGAGCCCGCTGGACGGCGCGATCATTGTCACCGGGACCCAGACGCCCGACGTGGTGGCGATCGTCGGCGGGCGCAATGCCCGGCTCAAGGGCTTCAACCGGGCCCTGGACGCCCGGCGCCCCATTGGCTCGCTGGTGAAACCCGTGGTCTACCTGGCAGGCTTCGAGTCGGGCCGTTACACAGCGGCAACAGTCATTGAGGATGCACCGCTCACCGTAAAGCTCGACACGGGCAAGACCTGGCAGCCCCAGAACTACGATCGCCAGTACAGGGGCCCTGTACCGGCCGTCCGGGCTCTGGCGGAATCCCTGAACACACCCACCGTCCGGCTCGGCATGGACGTGGGTCCGAAGCGCGTTGCCGCCCTCTTCAAGGGCCTGGGCCTCGAGACCGCACCCCGGCCGCTGCCATCGCTACTACTGGGTTCGCTGGAGCTCTCGCCCATTGAAGTCGCACAGGTCTACAACAGTCTGGCGAACGGCGGCTTTCGCGCTCCACTCAAGGCCGTGCGCGCGGTGCTCGATGCAGAGGGGAAGCCACTGGACCGCTACCAGCTGAAGATCAGTCGCGCGGCAGACCCGGCCGCGGTCCAGGAGCTGAACGCGAGCCTGACCCAGGTGGTGGATCGGGGCACAGCCCGGGGGGCCCGTGCCTGGCTGCCCCCGGGCCTCGCGGTGGCCGGCAAGACCGGTACTTCCGACGACCTGCGGGACAGCTGGTTCGCCGGGTTCACCAACGATCACGTGGTCGTGGTCTGGGTGGGGGCAGACGATAACTCCCCGACAGGGCTTACCGGGGCGTCGGGGGCACTGCCCGTCTGGGCCCGGCTGGTGGCCGGGTTTGGGGATGCCGGTTACGAATCGATGCCGGCGGAAGGTATGCAGAATGTGCCTTTCGATTTCTCGACAGGCATGATGGCGGTGGCGGGCTGCGGCGACACGGTGACCCTGCCCCTGCCTGTCGGGACGGTCCTGCCACCCAACCCGATGTGCGGCGCAGGGTTCGACAACCTGGACGGATTCGCGGAACGGGGCATTGAATGGTTGCGGGGCATACTGAACTGAAACTCAAGCTCGGTGGCAACCTGCTTGGAGCCCTGCTACTGGTTGCCGGCTGTGTGCCCCCCGAGTTCGGCACCCCTGAGCCCGTGTCCCGCACGCCGGTCCCGGTAAAGACCGCCCCGCCGCCACCGGTAGCCGTGATCAGTCCGGTTCCGGATCTGCCGTCCACGCCTGCTGGCAGCGTTGAGTCCCCATCGCCGCCAGCACGGACCGCCCCGCCCGCCGGCGCTGCTGCTCAGACCCTGCTGACCCAGAGCCGGACCTATCAGGCGACCGGTGACTACGCCCAGGCGGCGGCATCCATCGAGCGCGCGCTGCGCATCGAACCCCGCCAGCCCCTGCTCTGGCTGGAGCTCGGCAACATCCGGCTGAAGGAAGGCGACTTTCCCCAGGCGGAAAGCATGGGGCGCAAGGCCCTGAGCCTGTCGGCAGGCGACGCGGCCCTGACAGCAAGGTCAGAGCAGCTGATTGCTACGGCGAAGAAGCGCTGACGTTCGGCGCTCGCCACCGCAGCAGCCCGATGGCGTAGGCCACGTAATAGCCGGCCAGCAGGCCGACGACCAGCAGCGTGAGCGGACTCAGCGCGAGGCTGACCGCCGCGGGGTCGCCCCGAAGGATCTCCACCAACCGGTAGAGCAGGCGGCCGGCCAGCAACAGTGAGACCGCAATGCCCAGATAGGCGCTTGGGGTGTAGAACCCGCCCTCGTCCGTGGCTTCGAAGCGCGTGAGGCGCAGGCCATACAGGCCCATCACCGAACCAATCGCCAGGCCGGCGGCCAGCCCCAGCAGCGCTTCCCCGTGGGCGTGTGCAGCGAAGGCAAGCAGCGCGATCAGCGCCGGGAACACCACAAGCATCGTCCAGACCCGGGCGCGGGAGAGTTTCTGACGACCGGTCATCCGCCGCACGCGGGCGTAGACACGCCACACCAGCAGTGGGAAGAACGCCAGCAGGCCTATGGTTACGGGAGCGGGTGCTTGCACTCCCCGGGGCCGCTCACTTCACCTGCACAAGGCCCGGCGGGCTCCAGCTGCCCTCGCCGGCCGGCAGGATGGATGGCGCTTCCGTCTTGGGCCAGTAGAGCCGCATCACCAGGTAGATCGTGTCGTTGGGTGCCGGCAGCCAGTTGGCCTCCAGGTCCTTGCCGGGCGAGTCCTTCTGGATATAGAGGGTCAGTGAACCATCCGCATTCTTTTTCATGCCGGGCAACATCGGGGAGTTGATGAGATAGCGGTTGATCGGGTTCTCGATCAGCAGCTGGCTCTTGCCGTCGTACATGGTCACCGACCAGAAGGCATTCACAGGGGGAAGCTGGCCAGCGGCGAAGGTCAGCGTGTAGTTGTGCTTGCTGCCGTCCAGGGTCTCCCCCGTCGTGTCCACACGGGTCATGGGATACATGGCCTCGACGGCGTCGTTGCCATAAATGCCGCCCTTGGCGGCAGCGGCGCGAATCAACCAGTTCCCTTTGTAGAAGCTGGCATCGCCAAACAGCGCGCCTACCTTCCAGCCGTTGATGTCCTTGGACCCGGTGGCCAGGTACTGGTCCACCTTGTCATCACCCTCCTTCATCGCCAGCAGGATGGCGGCCTTGTGCTCGGCCGAGAGATCCTTCATTGCAAAGGTCTTGCCGGGACCAATGCCGATACTGGCCAGGCGCGCGCGCAGGTCCTTCGTGTCCGGCGTCTCGGGCACGAACTCCAGGGCGGCATCCAGGTACTGGTAAAAGTTCTCCTTGATGCCAGCCGTAGTGGCGGGCAGGAAATCGATGGCAGGCGCGGCGGGAGGCGCGGCTTGCTTCAGAAACGAAGACAACGGCTGGCCCCGGAATCCCGCCTGGACCTTGACGACGTTGGGCATGTCGTCGGCGTTGAACAGCTGGGTGCGGAAAATGGTGAGGGCAAAGGGCGTGGTCGACTGGAAGACCTGCCGGATGCCCGGAGGCGTCGGGCTGTTCCAGCCAGGACCGACGACCAGATAGTCGCCCGCCTCCACGCCTGTCGCCCGGCTGCCGATGTAGCCGTAGTTGTAGGCGTTGCCGTCGATCAGCTGCACCGAATAGTAGCGGGCCTTGTCGACGGCAGGCACCGAGATCACCATCGGCTCCGCGCGCAGGTCCAGCCAGAGCATGGAATAGGGAGTGTCGCTGTTCGGCGTGACCACCGCCGTGTCCTTGTAGGTGAAGACCCGGGCTTCGTTGCTGATCGTGTTGAAGGGCGCCTTGTACTGTCCGGAGTTCTTGTCGATCAAAAACTCGTTCATCACCGCGTAGTTCATCACGATGGGCAGGCCATAGATAAACGCTTCCTCGACAATCGCCTTGGTCTCGGCAATACCCGGTGCGGCGACTCCCGCAGACTTGTCCGCCTGATCAGCCGCAACAACGGGGTCAGCCTTCTTGCCGCAGCCGGCCAACAGGGCAAGGACGAGGGCACCCGCCAGGACGCCAACAATGCTGAGGCGCCTTGGTTTATGCATGGATACTTGCTCCAGGGAATTCGGTGGTGGATTCAGGAGGACCAACGATAGTCCCCGCCCTGCCCTAAGGCAATCAGCTCTCCACCGCAGCCAGGCGTGACTGTGCTGCCGACAGAAGCACCTGTGAGTAGACCTTGTGAAAGCCCATGAGGGCCCCGAAGGTCTGCGAGTAGCAGCTGATCCGGGCTCCGGGCTTCCACGTGCCACGCCGCGAACGTGTCGATCTCCCCAGCCGCCAGCTGCTCCGCCTGGGCATCCGTGGAGGGCCGGGATACTACCCACTGCAGGATCAGGCGCTCCAGCCTGAACACCGGGGTGGTGTAAAAGGCCGCCACGTACCGGGCGAGGGATACGGCACCGGGCATGTCCACCGCGTAACAGTCCGTGAACGCGCCCGACCGGCGATAGCGGGCCAGCAGGGCATTGTCGGGCAGTGGACAGGACTGTACGGAGAACACGACTCAGAGCCCGGGCCGAAACACCATGAGCCAGAAGATCGCCAGAACGCCGGCAAAGGAACCCAGCGCCAGACGCGTCCAGCGCTGGAACAGGGGCGCGAACCCGGCGGGCAGCCCTTTTTCGGCACTGGACCCCGCCGTCAGATCCCGCAGCTTCAGCTCAGTCTTCACCAGGTACACCCAGCACATCCCGGCGACGATATAGAGCGCCACCACGGCGACGAACCAGCTCGATTGCAAGGGATACCCCAGCTGCAACATCAGCAGGTAGCCGGTCGTCGGCTGAAGCAGAGCGACGGGCGCCGCGATGAACCACTCGGCCCGCACCGCGTTGCGGGTGGTGACGGCGATGGCGGCGGGGCTCCCGGAGCGGGCCGCCGTCACCATGAACCAGAAGGCTCCGATGCCGACGCCGAACATCAGGGCGGAGCTGACGATGTGGAGCAGGCGGATCATGTCGCGGCTAAACCCGCTCCTACAGAGTAGCGGCAGCGTGGACGGGTGTCCCTTCTGCGCTCACCGTGTACTCACGGTAGCAGAAGGGATCCCGGCCGGGCTGCCGCGGGCTACGGAGTACGGTGTCGCGCGTGAACGCGCTCCTACGAGGTGGCGGCGCCGGTGGATGAGGTGATCTGCACGTCGGTGATGTTGAACAGCGACTTCCAGTCCTTCGCGATCAGCAGGTCCATCAGCTCGGACTGCTTGCCGGCCTTCGTCCGGTCCATCTCGGCGTCCAGAGTGATCAGCGCCTGGTCCACGCCCGGGCCGAACAGGTAACGGAGGTAATCCGTCGGCACCCGGGGCTCGTCGCTGAAGCGACCTTCCGCGTCGAAAGATGCGGGCAGCATGGGCGGCACGTAGAACACGTTGGGCTCCGTGCCAAATTCCGGGTGCAGGGGCAACGCCACCTTCCACTGATAGACCAGCTTGGCAATCGGCCCGTCCAGGTCTTCCAGGAAGCCGACGAAACGCAGTCGCCCGGGGCACTGGCGGGCGCAGGCCGGGGCAATCCCCTGCTCCACCCGCGGGAAGCAGAAGATGCACTTCTGGGACTTCCGCTTGACGTAGTTGTAGTACACCTTGTCGTAGGGGCAGGCGCGGTTGCACAGCCGGAAGCCCTGGCACTTGTCCTGGTCCACCAGCACGATGCCGTCCTGCTCCCGCTTGTAGATGGCCCGCACCGGGCACGCCTCGAGGCAGGCGGGCTTGGTGCAGTGATTGCAGAGCCTCGGCAGGTAGAAGTGGTAATTGTTCGGGTAGTCCCCGGAGCTGGTGTCCTCATCCCAGTTGGCGCCGTAGGTCATGGGCTCCTTCTGCTGGAGCCGCTCCTCGGTACCCTTGAAGTACACCTCCTCGTGGTTCAGCTGCGGCACGCTGCCGAAGTCGTTCTGGTCGTGGATATCGCCATACTGGAGCACGCCGTCTTTCCAGCCTGACTTGGCGCCCTTCTCTTCCCAGTTCTTGGGGTAACCGCGCCCCGGCTTGGTCTCGACGTTGTTCCAGAGCATGTACTCCTGGCCTTCCTCATCGGTCCACAGCGACTTGCACGCGGCGGTGCAGGCCTGGCAGCCGATGCACTTGTTGAGGTCGATGACCATGGCTATTTGACGGGACATTGCTCTTTGCCTCTTGCTCTGGCTATTCGTAGGAGCGCCTTCAGGCGCGAACGGCGGTAGTCGCAGTGAAAGCAGGTCCGGCCACCGGCTTGGCCGGAACGTGCTTCTCAAATTCAACCGTGTGATCGTGATAGGTCTGGTTGGGGACGTAATTCGGCGTGTTGTAGCGGATGTGGCCGTAATTCCCCACGAGCGACGTCGGCTTCAACAGGCCCGCAGTCGGAATCGCGCCGCTGAAGTTCTGCCGGCCCCGAAACATCATGGGATCCCAACCGTGGTACATGAACATCGCGCCGGGCTGCATGCTGGAGGTGACATGAGCCATGGCAATGAAGCCGCCCAGGGAGTTGAAGGTCCGGATCAGGTCGCCGTCCTTGACCCCCCGTTTGGCCGCATCATCCGGATTCACGTAGACGTCCGGCTCGCCCCGCTGGAGGCTGAGGAGAAACGCATCATCCCGCCACATGCTGTGGATACCGTGCCGGGCGTGCCCCATCGTGAGCCGTAGCGGGAAACCCTTGATGACAAGGGGATCAACGTACACGGGCAGTGCTTCACCTTCCTGCAGGAACCAGTCGTGATCGAAATAGAACTGCTGGCGCCCGGTGAGCGTGGCGTAGGGCCTTTTGTCGCGGGTACTGAAGAGGATGTCATAGCTGTAGGGCGACTTGGGACCGAACTGGGTGCCTTCCGAGTCATCGCCCCGGACGAAGCCCTTCTTGGCCAGCTCTTCAAACGACATCTTCGGAATACCTTCCGAGTTGTCGATAAGAAACTGGGCGATGTCCCTGGTACTGGTGATCTTGCCGTTCATGGTAAACAGTTCGTGCACTTTGCTGTAGTCGTGCTCGATGGGCTTGCCGTAGAGAACATCCTTCACGGGTGGCAGCTGCCGGGCCACCGCCTTCTCGCTGATTGCTTTGGCGATACGAGCCATGATCTGCCAGTCATCCTCGGACTCCCCGAGGGGCGGCACTGCCCGGTCGAGAACCTGGATGAAGGGCGTGCGGCCTTCCATCACGAAGTCCTGGCGCTCGTAGTGCTGGGCGACCGGAAGTACGTAATCTGAGTACATTGCCGTAACGCTCATGTCGGGCGTCATCGCGACGATCGTTTCGAGCTTGGCCAGCACCGTTTCCCGGAAGCGCGTGCCGGCCGCGCGCCAGTTGGCGGTGTTGTGGCCGCACATGAAGGCCATCTTCCAGGGCGTCTTGGCGTAGTCCGGGAGCCAGCCGTTGTTGATGGATGCGCGATAGTGCTTGTCGAAGTGGTCCGCGATCTCATTGCCATAGGTCGCGGTGTTCAGCGCCTTGCCGTCGCCTTTGGCGTAGTCCCAGACGGAAATCGCTGCGACCTTGACGCGGGGACCGATGCCGGCAAACACAAACTGGGCAAAGCCATCGCCCTTCGCCAGCTGCGTGGTCTGCATGCCGCCACCGTCCCGGCCCGTGTTGCCGGTGAGCGCGCACATCAACAACCAGGCACGGTGGAGCTTGTCACCGTGCAGCCACTTGCAGGAACGGTAACCCGCGTAAATCATGCCGG
>CAMBYH010000009.1 GCA_945872065.1 Arsukibacterium tuosuense | reverse complement strand
GACAAGACCGGCTCCTTCACGTTGCCCTGGATCGTCGCGCACACGACCCAGCCGGAGCCCCGGGTGGGTGACCTCATCATCCTGATCGACTTTCTGGGCCAGCCCCGCCTGCTCGTGCAGCTCACCGGCATAGAGGAAGTGACCTTCGGCGCCCTCGACGAGCGCCATACCGCGGTGGACGGCCCGCCGGTGCGGGCGCTGGCCATCTGGAAGCCGCTCCACACCCGCTACTGGAACGCGATGCTCAAGCCCTTCGGTCTGCAGGTGACGGCTGACATGCCTGTGCTTGTCGAACGCCTGCAGCTGATCGCCCGGCCCGGTCCGGCCCCTGTAGCCCGCTGAGGTAGCAAGCGTGTCTGTGTCACCCGGTCGCATTGCGGCCAGCCTTGCGGCAGTGCTGATCGTTGCTGTGGGTGCGCTGGAAGTCTATGCCCGGCAGCCGGTCCCGGTCCCGGCACCGCTGCCGGCGCTGGACCTGCCCCCCGGCGTGGCAACCCTGGTGCTGGTGATTCACGGCAGCGCCGATGCCGACAACCCCCTGATGGCCGACATCGTGGCCGGACTCGCTGACACTTATAAGGACGTCCCAGGTGCGGCGGTGCGCTATGTGCGCTGGGCTCCGGAGTCTGACCAGCGTCTGCGCGCCGCGGCCACTGCCCAGGCGCTTGGCAGTCAATTGGGAACGGCGCTGGCGAAAGTCGGTACCCTCCGCCAGCTGCAACTCGTGGCCCACAGCTCCGGGACGTTCATGCCGGATGCCATCTGCACTGCGTTCCGGGCCGGGAGTCCGAAGCCGGTGAGAGTCAGCATGACGTTGCTCGACGCTTTCCAGATTCGTGGCTTCCTGGACTGGACCTACGGGGCCCGGGAGCACGGGCAGTGCGCCGACTTCTCCCTCGGGGTGCTGAACACCGACGACCCGGCACCCGCCACCAACCGGCCCCTGGCCCACGCCTGGAATCTGGACGTCACCGCGCACCCTGGCCGGGCCACCTTCACCCGCAACGGCCACTACTGGCCCCTGCAGTACTACCGGGACTATCTGCTTAGTGATCAGCCGCAGATTGCCGGCTGGTCCTACGCGGACCACCCTCGCGGCGCGGTACAGACGGTTCCCTAGCCGCTCTTCTTGTTGAGCGCCGCGAGGAACTCCGGGGTCACTTCGGTCACGCCCCGGGCCTTGGCCTGCTTGACGATCCCTTCCAGAACCTGGCGCAGGAAGGGCCGGGGAATACCCGTCAGGTTCTTCGACGCGTCCATCGTGAAGCGCACGACGTCATCCAGCCGGTTCGCCTCGTAGTGCACCACCTCCTGGCGCATCCCCAGGTCCGGGATCGGCAGCTTGTAGGCGGGCTGGGCTTCGCCAAACCAGAACGTCGCTCCGCCCCGGAAGCCGTAGGTCAGGGGCACCCGGGGCATCTCGTCGCCACTGCCGTCGATCAGGCTTTTCCAGCGAGCCTTGACAAGGATGTTGTCGATATTCAAAAGAAGGTGGGCCGAGGTTGAGTCCCGGAGGATCGGGTTGGCTTCGATTCTCTCCACATCCAGTGTGCATTCGAAGACCTGGTAGGCCTCCTTGATGATCTGGGGCAGCCCCGGGCCCGTGCGGCCGGGCGTCGGACTGTCGACGAGCGTGAAGGTGTTGTAGGCCATCTTCTCGGCTGTCGTCTGTCCGGGATAGCCAAACTTCAGGATGGTCTCGATCTGTGCCCGGTCGTACTCGACGAAATTAAGGGCGCACTTGAGGTTGCGCCGCACGTTGGCGACCGTGTTGGAACTGGGCCGGCTGATCACCATCCAGGACCGCCGCTTGATGACCTCAAAGGGAAAGCTCAGCTGATAGGGGCCAATGTTCGTGACACCCGTCTCATCCATGGAGGTGATGAGGGCAAAGGACGAGCCGTAGAAGGAACTGGACTGGTACCAGTTGTCCCGCATGGGGCTCGGGACGAAGTCGTCGGGGACGCTGTCGGGGGGCATGTGCTGGCCTTGTTGAGGTTCGGTACTTAATGCAGGAAGGGGACAACCCGCTCGCCGATCAGGCGGATCGCGGCGGCTTGGTCTTCGTGAAGTTTCAGGGCGACTTCGTTCAGCCCCAGCCGACCCAGCGCGAGCAGGCGCTCGACGTGCTGGTCCAGGTCAGCCGGGGTACCGGCGAGGCTAAGGTTGTCCACGAGCTTTTGCAGGATCACCTCAGGCACACCGGGGACCACGGCCGTCCGGTTCTTGTAAGCCTTGAAGAAGGCGTTGCGGTTGCTGTCCACCAGGCTGCACTCGTCGGCAGTCAGGAACTCGTCCAGATACCAGGGATCCAGCATGCCCCGCAGGGCCAGCTGCTGGCGCGCTTCCGCCACGGACTCGGCCTGGTCGGCCTTAACGTGCCAGGCGACCAGGCCGCTGATGGTGACCTGCTGGCGGGTGCGGCCCGCCTCGGCCAGGAACCCGTCCAGCATGGCCATGGTGCTGGCAAAGCGCTCGGGCAGGGGATCGCCGACCATGATGTGGTCCGCAACCCGGCTGGCCATGCGCATCATCTGGTGCTTGTTGGCGCCCACGTAGATGCGTGGGGGGGTGTGGGTGGCCCAGGTGGGGTGATAGTTCCAGACCTGAAAGATGCCGCCCTTGTAGTTGAGTGGTTTGTCCGGGCCGGCTGCCTTGACTACCTCCACACTCTCCCGGACCCGCCCCACCATGCGCTCCACGCCCATGCCCATGGCGGCATTCACGCCCGTGGGCCCGCCGATCAGGATATTGGCGCGGCCATTGCACAGCTCATTGAGCGTGGCCAGCGCCTTGGCGGTTTTGAACGGGTGCTGTTCGTAGGCCGTCACGACCAGCGGGCCCAGCCGGATCGACCTGGAGGCAAGGGCCAGCGGCGCCAGGGTGAGAAAAGGGTCCCGGGAGGAGGGGTAGTTGGAGCTCCACACGGCGTTGATGCCGTAGCCTTCGGCCAGCAGGCCCAGCTCGCACACCTCGGACGGCGAGGTGTCCGGTGAGAGGATGACATCGACCCGCATCAGATCGGCTTGTCCAGCCAGGCCCGCACATCCTTGCCGATGCGCGGTCCCGCTTCCTCGACGGCCATGTGGCCCACGCCGGGATAGCTGATGAAAGTCAGCGACGGGACGCCCTTGAGCAGTTCCCGGAACTCGACCGACTGGGCAAAGACCGCCGTTGAGTTGGCTTCGCCCCAGAGCAGCAGCACCGGCACGCGAATGGAACGAATCAGCCCCTCGATATCGCCTGCGACGTACTGGGACAACCGGTCCAGCTGGGCCTCCCGCTGGCCTTCCCGCATCCAGAGGTCGTACCACCGGTCAACCAGGGACTCGGGGAGTTTGGTCGGATCGCCGAACCCACTCCGCAGCATGAACTCAGGCAGGGCGCGGGGCATGATGTACTTCAGCACGTATCCGGCCTTCGGCACGGTACCGCGTTCCATCTTCTCCTTGCCTTCCAGGGAGCCGGGGCTGAGCAGTATCAACCGTTCGACTCGTTCCGGATGGCGATTGGTGTAGTGAATCGCCACGGTACCGCCGAGGGACGTGCCGCCCAGCGTCGCCTTCTCGATACCCAGCGCATCAATGAAGCGCTCGGTCAGTTCCAGGGTCCGGGGCAGCGTGTAGTCCCCGGTCAGGTCGGGGCCGGTGAGGCCGTGGCTGGTCATGTCGACCCGCACCACCCGGTAACGGTCCTTGAGCAGTTCCACCCAGGGATCCCAGTCGATCAGGTTGGAGAAATTGGCGTGGAACAGGATCACGACGGGGCCCGTACCCTCGTCCCGGTAGTGCATCCGGACGCCGTCGATATTGATGAAGCGCGACGTGGGCCCGGCGTAGCGGGCCTCCAGTTCAGCCGCGGGAATGTCCCGGTAGGCCCACAGCGCGACGCCGAGGCCGACCAGACCAGCTACCGCCAGCACACCCAGGCTCCGGAGAATGAAACGCCCCACGGCCATAATCGCAACTCCTCTGTATCAGACCGTCTTTTTCTTCTTCTGGAACCGTTCCATCAGCTCCGGCGTCATGCCCTGCTCCACGGCGTGGGCATCCATCCGGGCCTTGGTCACCTTGTCGTCACCCCTGGACTTGCAGTACTCCTCGGTCTGGTCCGTCACCATCTTGCGCACCATGGGCGGGATGGTCATCAGGGACTGGAGGGCGTCTGCATCCCAGGCCATGCTCAGCCGCACTTCACTGCCCCGGGTGGAGCCGGGGGCTTCACCCAGCTGGTGCACGGACAGATGGCCGCCGATGGTGGTGTGGAAGTAGTCCTGGCGGTCTTCATCGCCCAGGCCGATGGGCAGGTTCATCTTGCGGATCCGGTCTTCACGGCCCATCTCGATGAGTTCTTCGTCAAAAACCAGCGCCTTGATCTGCGCAATCACGATGCCGCTGCTCTTGTCGAGCCTGACGATCTCTTCGGCGACACACTCGGCGATCTGCGGGCACTGCTCGATGGTGGGCGGCTTTACGTGCAGGGAGGGAATCATCGTGAAGCGCGTGTGGTCCAGTTCGTTGACGCCTTCCGGATAGAAGCGCGCCGTCTCCATCATGTCGTCCAGATAGTCCGCGGTTGGGCAATTGACCACGAACTCTTTCGTTGCACAGATGTTCTGGAACGTGTGGGAGTCCTGGCGAAAGCCGATGATCATGCGCGGGTTCTTTGTCATCACGTCGTACTGCATGATGTGGGAGTAGGGCGCCGCGTTGACCTTGCCGTCCTTGTCGAGGCTCGTGACGATCGTAATGAGCTTCGGGAACAGCCAGACGTCCGAGTACCAGAAGGGGCGGATCTTGGCTTCTTTTTTCATGAGCATTCTCCTGACAGCTGGCGAAACGTTATCCGCGCACCGGACGGGTGACTGTAACAAACTGTAACCCCTGTGCGGGCCCGGGGACTCCTGCGCCATACTCCGCCCAGCACCCCTGACCCTGCTGCGGACACGGAGACCAGAACCTTGAGCAACACACTGTCTGCCGCCGCCGCGCCCGGCTACCGGCTGGGACCCATCGAATTCGCCACGGGCATGACCGGGCGCAACGCCTGGACCTACTTATACGTCTGCATGGCCATCATGCCGGTCATCAGCTTTCTCAGCTTCTCCCAGCCCTACGTCCTGACCGAAATGATCGGGATACCCCCGGCGAAGCACGGCCAGGTGACCGGCCTGCTCATCACCATGCACGAGATCGTGGTGCTGCTTCTGGTGAGCTTTGCGGGCGGTCTGTCTGACCGGGTTGGCCGCCGGCCGATCTACGCGGCAGGCACGCTGATTGCCGGCGCCGGCTTCGCCGTGTACGGCCTCGCCAACAGCGTGGCGGATCTCTACGTCGGCCGGTTCATCTACGCTGTTGGTCTGGCTGGCGTTGGCGTGATGATCGCCGTGACGGCGGCCGACTACCCGGCCGAAGAGTCCCGGGGCAAGCTGGCCGGTGCCAGCGGAGTGCTCAATGGCCTCGGTATTGGCCTGGCCACGGCGCTCTTTGCGACGCTCCCTGCGGTCTTTCAGGCTCAGGGGCTGAGCAGCGCGGATGCCGGGCGCTACATGTTGTTTGTCATGGCCGGTCTGGCGGCGTTTACGGCGCTGATGATGCAGTGGGGCCTGAAGGGCGGGACCCCAACCGGCGTCAGCGCCCGGTTAAGCCTGCGTCGGGTCATCGAGATTGGTGTGCAGCAGGGCCGGGAGAATCCCAGGCTGCTGGTCTGCTATGCAGGCTCGTTCATTTCCCGGGCGGACCTGACCCTCGTGGCCACCTTCGTGTCCCTCTGGCTGCAGCGCGTCGCGCGGGATGAGGGCCTCGATGGGCCCGAGGCGCTGGCGAAGGCCGGCCTCCTGTTTGCGCTCATCCAGGGCACGGCCCTCCTGTGGGCGCCCGTGGCGGGGTATCTCATCGATCGCTTTCACCGGCTGGCCTGCGTGGTGGGAGCCCTGCTGCTCGGCGCGGTGGGCTACACGCTGCTTGGCGTCCAGGAACACCCGTTCTCGCCCCTCGGCTACCTCGGTTGCATGCTGGTGGGTATCGGCCAGATGAGCGTGATCCTGTCCGTTACGGGTCTGCTGGGCCAGGAGACTCCCGTGAACGTCCGGGGCTCCGTGATCGGCCTTGCCGGGTTCTGTGGCTCGGTGGGCATCCTCGTCACCAGCTTCGTGGGGGGCTTTCTGTTCGACTACTGGCGGATCTCGGGTCCCATCATCCTGGTGGGCCTGGCAAACCTGGCCGCTTTCGCCTTTGCACTGATCGTATGGCTGCGCAGTGGCCGGCCCGTGAAAATCGATCCCAGTGAATCCCGCTCATCCAGTACGCTGGGTCTCGGTGCGCACTAGACAGCGCGACAGACTGCGAAGGAACCCCGACGGCCATGAGCAGGACTGAATTCGGCATCGTGATGGAGCCGTCGGCGGGCTATACCGCGCGACTGGCAGTGGAGATTGAGGCGCTGGGGTTTGATGCGCTGCTGTGCCCCGATACCCAGTGCCTGAGCCCGGAGCCTTACGGCCAGCTCAATCTCGCCGCCGTGCGCACGACCCGGCTCTTTCTCAGCACCGGAGTCACCAATCCGATCACCCGGGACTCTTCGGTGACGGCTGGCGCCCTGGCAACCCTGCAGCTGGAGTCCGGCGGGCGCGCCCGCTGCGGCATCGGCCGCGGTGATTCATCGGCGGCCCATATCGGTCAGCGCAACGCCAAGACAGCCGAGTTGCGCACCTACGTCGAGCAGGTGCGGGGCTACCTCCGGGGCGAGACGATCCTGCGGGGCGAGACCCCTTCGAAGATGCGCTGGCTCGAGCCGGGCGAACTGCCTGCCGTGCCGATGGATATTGCCTGCACGGGTCCGGCGACGATTCGCATGGCGGCCGATGTGGCAGACCGGATCACCTTTGCGGTCGGCAGTGCACCGGAGCGCATCGAGTGGGCCCTGAATACCCTGAATGCCCGGCTGAAAGAAACCGGCCGGGAGCGGTCGACCCTCAGTGTGGGTGCCTACATCAACCTGGTGTGTGACCCGGATGAAAAGCGGGCTATCAACCTCGGTCGCATGATTTCCGGGATGGTGGCGCACTTTGCGGGCATGAAGGATTCGCCCGTGGAACACCTGCCGCCGCAACTCAAGGCGCTGGCCGTGCAGATGAAGTCGGGCTATGACATGGCCCACCACGCCCAGAATGACGGCTCACACCTGCAGATGGTGGACGATGAGTTCGTCGACTGGTTTTCGATCTGCGGCCCGCCGGCGAAGTGCTTCGACCGGCTGCAGGCGCTGATCGGGATGGGTCTGGACCACGTCAATCTGCTGGGTGGATCCCCGGTAGCCACGCCCCACGGCGCGCGCCAGGAGGCCATGATCAGGCAGACGCGTCTGTTTGCCGAGCAGGTGATGCCGAAGCTGCGTTGACCGACCGCTCGAAGGCAGCACGCAGTCTTTCATTCAGCACCCGGGCGGCTTGGGCGGCATTGGCGCCGGCCAGCATGTCCCCCGAATCCCGGCCCGGCAGGTAATGCACAGGCAGGGGACCCTGCCAGTATTCCTGCCAACCGATGCCGGACGCGTTGGTTACCGCCTTGACAGCAGGACTTGCTGGTCTCGTCTCCAGGATTTCGAAGGCCACCAGCGGACCGGTCAGCGGCAGTCGCAGGTAGCTGTCCAGGGCCTGCAGGTTGGCCCGATAGACTTCGAGCTGATTGAGTTCCCGTTCAGCGCCTTTCAACCCATGGGGCTGGACTGCCGTGCTGCTGAGCGACTGCACCTTGCCCGCCAGGTAGCGGAGGCGCGACCTAAGGCTCTGGCCCCGCATGTCCTGCAGATACACCTGCAGCCGTTCGCGCACCAGGTTCGCCAGGGCCACTGCACGCCGGACGGCGCGTGGGGCCCGCATCAGCGGTTCTCCGGCTTCATCACCCTCCCGGCCAGTTGGCGCGATCAGCCCGAGGAACGCGACCACCTCACCGGTCGCCAGGAGCTGGCGGGCCATTTCATAAGCCACCGTGGCGCCGAAACAGGCGCCGACAAGGGCGTAGGGGCCGTAGGCCTGCTGTACGCGAATCTCGGTCAGGTAGTGGCTGGCCATTGCCTCGATAGAGTCTAAGGGCGCGGTACGCCCATCGAGGCCCAGCGCCTGCAAGCCATAGACAGGCTGGTCAGCGCCGAGTGCACGCACGAAATCCGCATAGCCCACCACGTTGCCGAAAACGCCAGGCAGAAAATACAGGGGTGGCCGCGTGCCTTCCCGCCGCAGTGCTACCAGTGCCTGCGCCGGCGCATTGCTCAGCGTGGACAAGTGCCGGTAGCGTTCCGCGAGCTGGCGCACCGTCGGCGCGCTGAACAGAACACCGAGAGTCAGAGACTGGCCAGTGGCCTCGTCCAGCCGGGCAAACAGTTTCGCGGCCAGGAGCGAGTGGCCGCCAATCTCGAAAAAGTTGTCGTCCAGGCCCACCTGCTCGATCTTGAGTACCTGCGACCAGACCTGGCACAGCATCCGCTCAATGGCGTCCCGGGGTGCGGCATAGGCGCCGGGCTCCCGGACATCGCGGCCCTGCGGTTCCGGCAAGGCCCGGCTATCGATCTTGCCGTTCGGGGTCAGGGGCAGTGCGGTGAGGGGCACGAATGCCAGAGGCACCATGTGCGCGGGGAGTCGCTCGGCAAGGAAGGCGCGCAGTTCGGCCGGGGCGGGTTGCTCACCGGTCCCGGGCACGACGTAGGCGATCAGGCCGAGCTCGCCGCCCGGCTGTTGCCGCGCCAGGACGTGACAGGCGCGCACCTGGGGGTGGGTGGCAAGCAGGGTGCTGATCTCTGCAGGCTCAATGCGAAAGCCCCGGATCTTCACCTGATCGTCGTTCCGGCCGAGGAACTCGAGTTCGCCTTCCGGGAGCCAGCGGGCCAGGTCCCCGGTCCGGTACAGCAGGGTATTGCCGGCAGGGTCGAGCGGTGAGGGGACGAATCGCGCCCAGGTTTCCACTGGCCGATTGACGTAGCCCGCGGCCACGCCCGGTCCGCCAATATGGATCTCACCCACCACCCCGGTTGGCACCAGCTCGCCATGGACATCAAGCAGCAGGATCTGTGTGCCGCTGATCGGACCGCCGATGGGGATCGTCGCGCGGTCTTCGTGGGCGCTCACGACATGAAAAGTTGCGAACGTCGTGGTCTCGGTAGGGCCATAGACGTGGACGAGGCGCGTGGGCGGGCCTGCCCGCATCACCGCCCGGACCTGGTCCGGGTCGCAGGCCTCTCCGCCGAAGAGCACGTGACGCAGCGACCTGAAGGCGTCGGGGATTTCGCTGCTCACCCGGTTGAAGAGGGCAGTGGTGAGGAACAGGCAGGAAATGCCGTTCGCCCGCAGTGCTGCCACGAACGCGGGTGGTGACAGGATGGTGTCCCGGGGCAGTATCGTCAGGCGCGCACCGTTCAGGAGCGCGCCCCAGATCTCAAAGGTTGCTGCGTCGAAGGCGATGTTGGCCACCTGGGCCAGAGTGTCTCCGGGTCCGAGGTCCACGTAGTTGGGCTGCATCACGAGCCGGATGACGCCTTCCTGCCGGACTGCCACGCCTTTCGGGGTGCCGGTCGAGCCGGAGGTGTAGATGATATAGGCCAGTTCCCGGGGAGTGCTCACCACTGACACAGGGCCGGTGCCGCACGCGGCAATCTCTGGCCAGTCCTGGTCCAGGCAGACGTGCCGGCCAGCGTCAGTGGGCAGGCGCCCGAGCAGCGCTGTCTGCGTGAGCACCAGCTGCGCCCCCGAGTCTGCCAGCAGCAAAGCCAGGCGCTCGACCGGCTGATCGGCATCCAGCGGCAGGTAGGCGCCGCCCGCCTTGACGATGCCCATAAGCCCGACGATCAGTGTGAGGCTGCGCTCCAGGCAGAGGGCCACGGTGACGCCGGGGCCAACGCCGCGGGCGCGGAGAAAGTGGGCCAGCTGGTTGGCCCGGCCGTTGAGCTGGGCGTAGGTCAGTGCCTGGTTCCCGTCAGTCACCGCGACGGCATCGGGCGCACGCTGTACCTGAACCTCGAACAACCCGGCCAGAGTCTGGTCCCCGGTGGCCGCCAGTGCCGGTTCGTTGCCCACCTCGATGAGCTGCTGACGCTCGGCATTGCTCATCAGGGGTAGTGTGTCGATGCTCTGGTCCGGGTTCGCCAGCAGTCCTTCGAGCAAAACACCGAAGTGCCTGGCCAGCCGTTCGATCGTGTCCCGCTCGAACAGATCAGTGCAGTACTCGAAGTGCGCCTGGAGCTCGCCAGGGCGTTCGGCCAGCGTCAACGTGAGGTCAAACTTCGACTGTTCGGTGCCTGCAGGGACATGGTCCAGCTCGAGTCCAGCAAGTTGCAGGGTGCGTGCCTGCTCCTCGACGAGGGCAAAACACACCTGAAAAAGGGGATTGCGGGAAGGGTCACGCACCGGCGCGAGATCTTCCACCAGTTTGTCGAAGGGCAGATCCTGGTGGCTGTACGCTCCCAGGGCCGTTTCCCGGACCCGGGCGAGCAGTTGCCTGAAGGTGGGGGCCCTGGGGGCCCCGGAAAGATTCGTGCGCAGCACCAGCGTGTTGGCGAAGAAGCCGATCAGTCCCTCGATCTCTGTGTGGCCCCGCCCGGCGATGGGTGTGCCGACCACAATGTCCGTCGTGCCGCTGTAGCGATACAGCAGAACTTTGAAGACGGCCAGCCCGGTCATGAACAGCGTCGTGCCAGCGCTGCGACCCAGGGCCCGGAGTTGCGCGCTGGCCGGGCCCGGCAGGACCACGTCCAGCCGCGTACCCCGGTAGCTCTGCAGCACTGGCCGGGGCCGGTCGGTGGGCAGCTCCAGTGTGGCCAGCCCGGCGAGCTGCGTCCGCCAGTAGCCCAGTTGCTGCTCGAGCACCGGTCCGGCCAGCCACTGGCGTTGCCAGACTGCGTAGTCCGCGTACTGGATCGGCAGCGCGGGCAACTGCGCCGGCTGACCGGCCAACTGTCCGTTGTACAGCGCTGACAGTTCCTGCTCGAACACGCCGATCGACCAGCCATCGGAGATGATGTGGTGCTGGTTGATCACCAGCAGGTGCTCCTGTTCGGTCAGCCGGATCAGGAGCACGCGGAACAAGGGCCCACGCACCAGATCAAAGGGGCGCTCCGCTTCGTCCACCGCGAGTTCTCCGGCGCGATCTCCCGCCGCCCGCTCGCCCAGTGCCCGAAGGTCCTCCTCCATGAGGACCGCGGGGCCTGCAGCACCGATGACCTGGTGGGCTTCGCCCTCGACAATGGCGAGGCGCGTCCGCAAGGACTCATGCCGGGCGATCAGAACGGTCAGGGACTCAAGCAAGGCCTGCCTTTGCAGCACGCCCCGCAGGCGCAGGACCGTGGGCAGGCTGTAGGTGCTGGTGCCCGGACTCAGCTGCTCGATGAACCACAGTCGCTGCTGGGCGAAAGAGAGGGGCAGTGGGCCAGTCCGTGCCGCCGGGAGAATTGGCTGGGAATGGGCCGTCGGGTCTGCCCGCCGGCGTCCCTCGATGTCGCGTGCGAGGCCGGCGACGGTGGGGCTTTCGAAGATCCGCCGGAGGGGCAACTCCACCCCGGTTACCCTGACCAGTCGCGCCGCCAGCTGCCCGGCCAGCAGCGAGTGCCCGCCCAGCGCGAAGAAGTCGTCGTGCACACCCACGCGCTGCAGTCCCAGCAATTCGGCCCAGACGTCGGCAATCAGGCTCTCCATCGCCGTCCCCGGCGCCACGTAACCGCCCTGGGTTCCCAGCTGCTGGTAGTCCGGCACGGGCAGGGCGCGGCGGTCGAGCTTGCCGTTGGGCAGGCGCGGGAGCGGGTCGAGGAGGACGATCGCCGTGGGCACCATGTAGTCCGGCAGCCCGGCCTTCAGCTGGCCAAGCAGTGCGGCCGTCGTCAGCTGCTCGCCGGCCACGTAGGCCACGAGGCGCTGCAGCCCGGGCTGGTCTTCCCGCACCATCACTACGCAGTGCCGGACCCCCGCGCAGTCCCGGAGCGCCGCCTCGATTTCGCCGACCTCGATGCGAAAGCCGCGCAGCTTGATCTGCTGATCGCCCCGCCCCAGGTACTCGATGTCGCCCGTGGCCAGGTAGCGGCAGAAGTCGCCGGTCCGGTAGAGGCGCTCCCCGGCCCGGAACGGATGGGGAACAAAGCGCTCCGCCGTGAGGTCCGGGCGGTTCAGGTAGCCCCGCGCCAGGCCGTAACCCCCCACGTAGAGTTCCCCGGTAACGCCTATGGGCACGGGCGACCGGTGGCCATCGAGGATGTAGCACTGCGCGTTGGCCATCGGCCGGCCGATGGGCACTGTCGGTGTGGAAAACGGCGCGGAGCCGAGCTCGAAGCGGGTGGAGTCGTCGCTCGCTTCGGTGGCGCCATAAAAGTTGCCCAGGGTGGTGGTGGGTAGCAGGCGCTGGAAGTCGGCGGCCAGATCAGACGCGAGGGCTTCACCACCAACGAGCATGTAGCGCAGGGAGCGGCAGGTGCCAAGCCCGGGCTCCGCCACCAGGGCCTGCAGCTGCGAGGGCACGGCCTGCGCCAGGGTAATGGCCTCCTCACTGATGGTGCGCACGATATAGCCGTTATCCCGCTGGCCGCCCGGCTGGGCGAGCACGATCGTCGCGCCCGCAGTCAATGGCACGATGAATGTCCAGATCGAAGCGTCGAAGCCGATGGACGTATTCTGGAGCAGCCGATCCTGCGGGCCGGTGGCCAGGATCTCGTTGAACCAGTGCACGTGGTTGCAGAGGCCGCGATGGGGAATCAGCGCGCCCTTGGGCTGGCCGGTGGATCCCGAGGTATAGATGGCGTAGGCAATGTCGTCGGGTGAGTTCACCACCGGCGGGTCAGTGTCCGGATAGCTGGCGAGGAGAGGCCAGTCCGCATCCAGGCGCAACACGTTCAGCGACGCCGGCAACCCCCGCATCAGATCGGTACCGGCGCCCTGCGTGAGGAGCACTCCCGCCGCGCTATCCCGGACCATAAAGGCCAGCCGCTCTGCCGGATAGTCCGGGTCCAGTGGCAACCAGGCACCGCCTGCCTTGAGGATGCCGAAAAAGGCGACCAGCAGCTCGACGGAGCGCTCCAGGCAGGCGCCCACGAGGACGTCCGGTCCGACACCCAGTTCGCGAAGCCGGTGGGCCAGCTGGTTGGCGCGCCGGTTGAGATCGGCGTAGGTCACGTGCCGCTTGGCGTGGACTAACGCGACGGCTGCTGGTGTCTGCCGCACCTGGGCCTCGAACAGTTCCTGGGTACACAGGTGCAGCGGGTAGTTCCGCGCGGTGGCGTTCCAGTCCACGAGCAGTCGCTGCCGTTCTTCCGCGTCGAGCAACGGCACTGTGTCGATGCACTGATCGGGATCAGCCAGCAAAGAGTCCAGCAGAACGGTGAAGTGCCGCGCCAGGCGCTCAATCGTTTCCCGGTCGAAGAGGTCCGTGCAGTACTCGAAGCTGGCGTCCAGCACGCCGTCCCTGTCCCGCAAGTCGAGGGACAGGTCAAACTTCGCCTGGGTGGTCGGCAGGTCGAGGCGTGCGACCTCGAGTCCTGGCAACTGGAGGTTGCTGCCCGCCAGGTTCTGCAGCGCGAAGCACACCTGGAAGAGCGGGTTCCGGGAGAGGTCACGGGCCGGGGCCAGGACTTCCACCAGCTTCTCGAAGGGCACGTCCTGATGGGAATACGCGTCCAGGGCACCGTCCCGCACCCGGGCCAGGAGCTGGCGGAAGGTGGGGCCCCCGGACAGGTCGGTGCGCAGCACCAGGGTGTTGGCAAAGAAGCCGATGAGGCCTTCCAGTTCGAGTTGGCTCCGCCCGGCGATGGGCGTGCCAACCGCAACGTCCGTCGTGCCGCTGTAGCGGTATAGCAGTACGTTGAAGGCGGCCAGCCCGGTCATGAATGGCGTGGCGCCTGACCTGCGACTCAGCGCCCGAAGTCTTTCGCCCACAGTGCCGGGCAGCGTGATGTCCAGCCGGGCCCCCTGGTAGCTCTGCAGCGCTGGCCGGGTCCGGTCCGTGGGCAGTTCCAGCGTGGCCAGCCCGGCGAGCTGCGTCCGCCAGTAGCCCAGTTGCTGCTCGAGCACCGGTCCGGCCAGCCACTGGCGTTGCCAGACTGCGTAGTCCGCGTACTGGATCGGTAGTGCGGGCAACTGCGTTGGCTGCCCGGCCAGCTGTCCGTTGTAGAGCGCTGAGAGCTCACGGTCGAAGACCTGCGCGGACCAGCCATCCGAGTTGATGTGGTGCCAGATCCGCAGCAGCACGTGGTCATTCTCGCCAAGGCGAATAACCCGCAGGCGCAGTAGCGGGCCCCGGACAAGATCGAAGGATTCCCGCGTCGCTTCAGCGAGCGTCTCGGCGAGGACCGACCCACGCTCCAGGCCGTCTCGCGATGTCCGGTCGAGAACTTCCAGATCAACGGCGGGCTCGTCGTGCACTAACTGCCCGGGCTCGTCACCGATCATTACAAAGGTCGTGCGCAGGATCTCGTGACGTGTGATCAGGGCGAGAAGGCATTCCTTCAGCACGGTGATGTCCAGACGGCCGCTGAGGTGATAGGCCCGGGCCTCATGGTAGGCAATGCTGTCGGGATCAAGCTGCGCGAGAAACCAGGCGCGCCGCTGGGTGTGAGTCAGGGGCGCCGGGGCCTGGTTCGTGCGGGGTTTGAGTGTCGCGCCGGCCTTGTCCGCCTGCTGTTGCCGAAGGCGCAGTTCCAGCAGCAGTTGCCGCCGCGAGGGTGGGATGCCCGCACTGCCGGGCTGGACTGGCTGTTCCATTGACCTAGCGGAGTCCCAATTGGGCGGGGGACAGACCGACAAGCGCCGCTGCACGTTCCAGCATCCAGGCCTCCCCGCTGTCCGGGTCGCTGCCCCGGCGCCAGAGTAGATAGACCGTTGCGCCATAGGTGACGGCGCCAGTCGCGGCAAGAACTACCGCATAGGCAAGCTGCATCGGGGTGCCGGACGGCAGTGGCCACTGCTGCTGAAGGGTAATGATGACGCCACTCATGACCAGGCCACCCACCAGGGGGCGCCACATCAGATTTCTGAGTTCGACCCAGCCGAAGTTGACTGCCTTGGAGACCAGGTAGTAGTTGAAGGGGGTGATCAGCAGGGAGGCGACCAGCATCGCTACGACCGCGCCCTGCGCGCCATAGTCGCGCACTGACCAGAGCACGAGTGGAATGGTGATCGCCACATGGGCCCCGAGCACCAGGCTGGTTGAGCGCGCCATGCCGACGGCCAGGTTGAGATAGTGACCGGTGCTGAGCAAAACCGTGAGTATTCCGTTCAGCCCGAGCACCTGGACCAGTGGAATGGCTGCCTCCCATTTTGCCCCAAGGACAACCAGGACGATCGGCTCGGCCAGCAGGCCGATGCCAATGCCGCTGGGCAGGACGATGAGGAGCAGAATGGAGCTGACTTTGAGGAATACGCGGCGCAACTCCTGCCGGTCACCCGCGATCTTGGCGTAGCCGGGGAATACCGCCCGTTGCACCGGCGCGGAGATCTCCCGGGTG
Organism: Arsukibacterium tuosuense; assembly: GCA_945872065.1. Lineage (GTDB taxonomy): Bacteria > Pseudomonadota > Gammaproteobacteria > Steroidobacterales > SHZI01. Next base: position 51,797 of record CAMBYH010000009.1, on the reverse strand, counting down.
GCCAGGGTGGCGATTTCGTCTGCGAGCGTATAGGTGCCCACCGCCGCCACGCCAGCCCACTTGCCGATGATCAGACCCGTCATTCGCCCGTAGACATACTCGATGATGCTGGTGATCAGGTACCACTTCGAGAACGCCATGAGTTCCCCCAGGGCCGCGAGGGAGAACCGGGGTCGATATGGGTGGAGACGGTAGCTCAGAACCACTTTGATGGCGGCGCCTGCCAGGCTGCCGAACAGGAGCGCCCAGTAGTTCTTGAGCGTGAACGCCAGAGGCATCGTCACCACGAAGGTCGTGAGCACACGCTGAGTGATGCGGTAGCGGAACTCCCTGTCGAACTCGAGCTCCTTCCTGAAGGTGACCACGCCGATGTTCTCAAGTGCCTGGAGTGCCGAAGTTGCGGCAAGCATCAGCATGACCCCAACCAGGCGTGGGTCGGCGTAGAAGGCAGCGACCGGCTGGGCAATGCCTGCCACCACCAATGCTACAGCGAGCCCAAACAGGATGTGGAAGGTCCAGGCCGTATCGAAGTGCGCCCGCCGTGCGTCGGCCCGCTGGATCAGCGCCACGTCGAGGCCGACCGCCCCAAGCACTTCGAGCATGCCGATCACGGCGGCGGCAATGGCGATCAGACCAAAGTCTCCCGGCATCAACAGGCGGGCCAGGACGACCGTGCTGATGAGACCGATGGTCCGATCGCTGATCCGCAGGAGGACCATCCAGGCGGCGCCGGTCGCCATGCGGCTGTTGACCGACGTCATGGCCCCCGGGCCACTGCGTGGCCGAGCCCTTTTGTGAGATTGAGAGGTGGCGTCATGGGTCCCATAGAATACCCTTCACCAAGGGAAACCCGCCCGGTTTCCGGGCGCCAAACCGCCGGAATGTGATGTCTGTTCGACCTTTGAGGTAATCCCGAAGATGATCCTGGCAGCGCTTCTCGAAACCCGGGCCCGGGAGCAACCGGAAGCGATGGCTCTGCTTGCGCCGCGGTGCTTGCCCCAGACCTACGCCGGTTTGTGGCAGCAGGTGCAGGTTCTGGCTGACCGCCTGGCTGCGGCAGGCGCGACGCCCGGGGTGCCCGTGGCGACAGTGCTGCCGAATGGGCCTGGGGCGGCGCTTGGTTTTCTCGGCGTGGTATCGCGCTTTACGTGCGTGCCGCTCAACGTTGCGTTGCCTGCCGAGGAAATGCGCTTCTATCTGGAGGACGCACGGGTCCGGTTCGTCGTCCTGGACCAGGATCTCGATAGCCCTGTGCGGCAGACAGCGCGGGACCTGGGCCTCACCGTGGTGGAGATCGGGGCAGGATCCGCCTTGACCGTCGGGTCACCGGCCATGATCCCTGCGTCCTACCCGGATCCCGGCGACATCGCCCTGATCCTGCACACCTCGGGAACGACATCCAAGCCCAAGCTCGTGCCACTCACCCAGGCCAATCTGCTGGCATCGGCGCGCAACATCGCGCAGGGTCTGGCGCTGGAGCCTGCTGATCGTTGCCTGAACGTCATGCCACTCTTCCATATTCACGGGCTGGTCGGGGTTCTGCTGTCGTCACTCGCGGCAGGGTCGAGCGTGGTTTGTGCGCCGGGCTTCAGTGCTGCCGCGTTTCTCGCCTGGGTCGAGGAGTTTCAGCCGACCTGGTACTCCGCCGTGCCGACCATTCATCAGGTTGTGGCGTCGATGGCTGACCAGTATCGCAGTCGACTGCCCCGGCACCGCTTCCGCTTTGTCCGTTCGTCGTCGGCGGCACTGTCGCCCGTAACGATGCGCCTGCTCGAAGCAGGCACCGGCGCTCCCGTCATCGAGGCCTATGGCATGACCGAAGCATCCCACCAGATGGCCAGCAATCCGTTGCCGCCCGGGCTGCGGAAGCCGGGTTCCGTCGGGCTGCCGGCCGGCGCGGAGATTGCCATCATGGACGACGCCGGAAATCTCCTGGGGGCGGAACAGGCCGGCGAGGTGGTGATTCGCGGCCCCGGGGTTCTGTCCGGCTACGGCGGCGAGGCCGGGAAGACTGTCACTGCCTTTACCCACGGGTGGTTTCGCACGGGCGATCTGGGTCGCCTCGATCCGGAGGGCTACCTGTTCATTACCGGGCGTCTGAAGGAAGTCGTGAATCGCGGCGGCGAAAAGGTCTCGCCCCGGGAGGTGGATGAAGCCCTGCTGGAGCACCAGGAAGTTGCCGAGGCCGCCGCGTTTGGCGTTGGCCATCCGACGCTGGGCGAGGACCTGGTCGCTGTGGTGGTACGCAAAGCCGGCTCGCACCTCGATGCACCAGCGCTCCGCGACTTCCTCTTCGCCCGGCTGGTCGGCTACAAGATCCCGTCCCGTATCATTTTCGTCGACGAGATTCCCAAGGGAACCACCGGAAAGATCCAGCGCAGCTCGCTGGAAAAGCGCCTGGGACCGCTGCTCGCCGTGGATTTCAGGCCCCCGACCACCGATATCGAACGCTCGATTGAGTCCGTCCTGCGCACGATCCTCGGCGTCAGCCGCCTGGGTCTGGACGACAACTTTTTCGCCCTGGGTGGTGACTCGCTGAGCGGCATCCGTGCCGCTGCTGCGATCAGCAGGGCGCAGGGCGTGGAGCTCGTCGCCACCGCGCTGTTCCATCACCCGACCATCGCGGAACTTGTCCAGGCTGTCGAGCGGGCGAAAGCCGGTGAGCGCGACGCTACTGTCGTTCTCGAGCGGGAGATCGATGCGATGTCCGATGAGGAAGTGGAACGCGCTCTGGCCGAACTCTCAGGCTCGGCGGGATCTTCTGGCCCGGACGCGCCCTAGAAACCCCGCTACCGGTTACCCGGGTAAGTCAGCTCGTACTCCACGGAAAGCAGCTGCTCCTGCACATCGGATTCCATGGCGATCTGCAGGTCGCCCTGACCCCGTCACCAGTGATTGCGGGGGAGGAGAATCAGGGTGATGCTGCTGTAGACGCAGTCCGCGTGCGTGCTCTTGACCAGGCTGCAGCCCTTTTGCAGGACGGGGTTTGCGCCATGGCGGGCGAGTACCGTGCGGACCTCCTCGAAGGTCAGCGGTGGCTGCAGTTCGCGGGTGATCAGGCTATCGGCGAAGGCCTGGTCGGTCGCCACCGAGTTGCCACCGCAGCTGGTGCAGAGGACCAGGATGACCAGTGACAGGGCTGGCGACGGGCGCAGCGAGAGCCACGAAGTCCCCGGGTGCGCAGCGTGTCTCGCCACCATCACATTCCCGCCGTCAGCGGCCCCGGCCAGTGCCGCTGTCGGTAAAGGTCCAGCCAAACAGGGCGCCGTAGAAGCGCCGGGCCGCAGGCAGATCGACGGTCACGAGGTCAATCCACACCAGCTTGCCCCGCTGCCAGGTGCCGGTGGGCGGGTCCGTGAGGGGCGGTACATCACTGGCCCCAGCGCCGGCGCTTGCACCCGCCATGGCACCGAGGGAAAAGATCGCGATCACCACGGCTGCCAGGCCCCTGCAGCGAAGCACTGCTCGTCGTCGGTCAGTCCTGGTGTGTATTTCCTGTCGTCGGGCGGTCAGAACGTATAGCCCAGTCCGGTCACGATACCCCAATCGTTCGACGTCCCGTCTTCGGGCGGTGTACTGTCGTAGGTTCCGTAGAGGCTCAGCTCCAGGAAAAGGTCCGTGATTAGCTCCTGGCGGACGCTGAAATCCAGGTCCAGGCGGACTCCCCCATCGCCGGTCAGGCGGGGGAAAACCGCCAGGGAGGTCTTCAGGGTCGTCTTCGGCGAGTCGTAGGTGAAGAACTCAAAGTCGGTATTGAGCAATGCGTCCAGGTTGGTGTCACCCTGGGATTCACCCGCCAGCTGCTCGTTCACGACCACGAGGCCGCCGGTGACCGACCAGAGTGCCCGGCTCGACTGGACCAGAAAGCGCCCATAGCCCGCACCACCAAAGGAGCGCAGATCGATACCCAGTTCGTCGTTGCGCTCCAGGCCGCCCAGCCCGGCCCAGTACCAGCGATCCTCCAGCAGGCCCCGGTACACACCGTTGAAGTTGGCCCGGAGGCTGTCCTCCGTGCCGTCCTGGGAGCGGGAGTACACCGAGCCGTCGAAGCTGAGCTGGAAGTTTTCGGCTCGCCGCCGGGCGTCGAAGCTGGCGCTCAGCGACTTGTCACTATTGGCTTTCGTCGCATCAAAACCGGCGCTCACCGAGCCGTCCCAGCGATTGATGCGCCGGGCGTCCAGCTTCAGCGGATCTACCCAGACCACGTCCTCCATGTCCAGCGCCTGCTCCCCGACACTGTCCGCCCCATCCGCTTCGCCCTGCTTGCGCAGGACCAGCTGGCCCTGGGCGTCCGTCGCGGCCAGGGTGCCCTCGAAGCGGGTGCCATTCGCCAGTTCCACGATATAGAGCTCTGTGCTGGTGACCCGTTCGATGTCGTCCCACTCTATATATACGGTGCCCATGCCGTTGGTGCTCACCTCCAGCCGGCCGCGCTCCAGGCGCTTGATCTCGCAGGTCACCCGGTCCCCGTTGCGCAGGTATACGATGTCGGTCTTGTCCCGGGCGAGAGCGGGGGTCGCAAAGACGCAGAGGAGGGCGCCAAGGATTGCGCAACCAACGCCCCGGACTTCCTCAGGCGATTTAGTGGAGTCCCACTGTCCAGCGCAAAGCCGGTACCAGGCTGGCGGGATGCGCTGGAGCATAGCTGCGGTCTCTGTGCGTTCAGGTGTGGGCGCTGCTCACCCCGGACGCCCGGGAAAAAGTCCGCAGGGGCAACTACGCGCGGCTGTTCGATACCGCCCGGGTGAAAGTGCGCGCCTGGGAGAAAGCCAACCTCAAGGCTTCCAGCAGCCGGCCCTGATTACTGTCGCCCCGGCGGCGCGATGGGCTGGGACGTCGGCGCGGCAGGCACCAGCGGAATCTCCCGGGCGAGGACAAAAGTGGTAATGGCATCGATCTTGTTCTCGATCTGGTAGAACCGGGCCAGCTTGATCTCGGGCAACACCTGCCGGAACTTGCGGACGTAGCTTTTGCGAATGTCCAGGATCTTCTCCTGGTACTTCAGGGAATTTGCGAGCAGCTCCCGTGCTGTGTCGTCACTGAGGTCGTCGTAGCTCGCAGCATACTCGGTAATCACCTTCAGGCGCAGATCACCGGCGACTTTCAGCTCTGCCATGTACCGGTCATAGACGGGCCAGAAGGCCTTCTCCTCAGCCACTGACAGCGCTAGCCCCTGGGCGACGATCGTCTTGCGCTCGGTTTGCAGCACGGAGCGCGCTTCCTCAGTGGCTTGATCGAGGTCCGAAAGCGCCGGATCTCCCTGGGCAACGGCCAGGGAGGGGAGGGTGGCGGTGGTCAACGCCAGAGCAACAAGGGTAAGAAGCGTCGATCGCATGGGGGAATCCCGGTATGGAAGTGCAGCTGCCGAGTCTAGAGGCCTCCCGCTTGCGTTGTCACGCAGGCTTTGTCGTTCATCCGCAGCCGCGGCACCTGCTCGGCCACGGTCGGTTTCCCGACGAAATCCCGGGAAACGCCGCCTGACTCGCCGACTATGCCTGCGGATACTGGCTTTATTTGGAGAATATGCCAGTGCCGAGTCAGTCACGCCTGCATGCGTCTATTCGTCCATAGACGAAAATGACATAAGCTATTTACCACTACGCGACCCCGAGCGGGGTCGAACCGGTCCCTGACTTTCTGCGGTCCCTGCGGCAGTGGTGTCTGGGAACTCCGTATTCACAGCGGTCCGGGCTATCGGGTGTACTACAGTGTGATTGGCCGGGATTCCGTGCTACTGCTGCTGGCGGGCCGGAAAAAGTCGCAAGGCCGGGACATTCCGCAGGCGATCCGTTACTTGATTGAGTTCGAGGAAGGGCGATGAAGCACACCAGATCTTTTCGGACCAACGATGAAGTGCTTGTTGAGGCTCTCCGCGAGGATCCGGTCCTGGCGGTTGACTACCTGAACGATGCTCTCGCTGGCGGCAGTGACGCGGAAATCAATCTGGCGATTCGGCTCGTCACGACGGCGTTGGGTGGGTTACCGGCCACAGCCCGGCGCGCCGGCGTGAATACGACGCAGCTCTATCGAACCTTGTCGAGGAACGGCAATCCGGGTTTCAAGACGCTACGAAGAGTTCTGGCGGCTATTGGCATGCGGTTTACGGTAGCGCCCGCCCCGATCCCGCCCAAGCGGCGCTCCCGCCAGGCATCGAGGGTCGCCTGAGTTTGGCGCGGCCTCGGGGTATGCAAGCAAACGCTGAACAGGCTTTTCGGGTTGGATCAGGGCTGATCGCAATCAGCCTGCTACTGGCATTCCAGGTGGCCGCAGGGGAGGTCGTCCCACCCGTCAGCCCTGCCGGACCCCGCATCGGCCTCGTGCTCGGCGGTGGTGGCGCGAAGGGCGCGGCCCACATCGGCGTGCTCCGGGTCCTCGACGAGATGCGTATTCCGATCAGTTGCGTCGTGGGCACCAGCATGGGTGCGCTCGTCGGCGGCACTTTTGCGTCCGGCATGCCGCCGGAGGAAATCGAGCGGGAGGTACTGGCCATCAACTGGTCCAGGACTGTGGGCTCCGAGGGCGCGCGGGACCAGACGCCCATCAACCGGAAACTGGCGGGCATCACCTACACCAACAGGCTTGATCTCGGCATCAAGGGTGGGCGGTTGCAGGGGGGTGGCGGCCTGCTCAAGAGCCAGAACATCGAGGATGTCATCCGCGGTCTCGTGACCAATGCCCGGTCCACGAAGGACTTCGATGATTTGCCGATCCCCTTCCGTGCCGTGGCCACGGACATGCTGGCCGGCGATATGGTGGTGCTCGAAGACGGGGACCTGTCGGTGGCCATGCGGGCCAGCATGTCGGTTCCCGGAGCCTTCTCCCCCGTGCTTATGGAGGGCAAGGTGCTGGCCGACGGCGGCATGATGCGCAACCTGCCCGTGGACATCGCCCGGGAGCTCTGCGCCGACGTGGTGATCGCCGTGTCCCTGGAATCGCCGGCACCGAAGCCGGAAAACCTGACGACCACGCTGGACCTGGCCGGCCGCTCCCTGGACGTGATGATCGAGGCCAACCAGAAGGCTCAGGTGGCCACCCTCACGGAGGTTGACGTGAGCATCGTGGTGCCCATGGGCGATATCGGCTCAGCCTCCTTCGAGCGGGTTCCGGAGGCCGTGCCTCTTGGGCGTGCAGCCGCGCTGGCACAAGAGGCTGAACTCCGGCGTTACGCCCTGCCGGAGGACCAGTACCTGGCCTGGCGCCAGTCGTTGCAGCGGGAGAGCGGTAACCCGATGCGGCTGGCCGAAGTGAAAGTGACGGGCCTTGAGCGCGTCAATGCTGACTACGTGCGCACCCAGCTGGAGGTCGTTGCCCCGGGCCGGGAGGTGACCACGGCGCAGATCGTCGACGACACCGCCCGGATCTACGCGCTCGGCGATTTCGAGCGGGTTGAGTACGTGCTTTCCGGGCCCCCGGAAGCAACGACTCTGGAAATCCGGGCCGTGGAAAAGTCCTGGGGTCCGGCATTCGTGCGCTTCGACCTGGGGTTTACGGCGAGCGGCGTCGGTAATCTGGAAGCCGTGATTCGTGCCGACTATGACCGGACCTGGCTGAATCAGCGGGGCGGCGAGTGGCGCAACGCCATTCAGTTCGGCCAGCAGTCGCTGCTGCAGACCAGCCTTTACCAGCCCCTCGATGCGCCCCAGCGCTTCTTCATCGAGCCCCTGGTCAGGTTCGAGAACGATCTGGAAGACCTCTACGACAACGGCGACAGGGTTGCTACCTACGCACTCCGCCAGCTCTATGGCCAGATCGATGCAGGCATGAACCTGGGCACCCGGGCCCAGATCCGCGCCGGGCTGCGTAGCGGCTGGCTCGAAGCGCAGCGGGATACCGGGGCAACTGTTCTCCCCAACATCGACAGGCAGGTTGATTCCAGCGCCCAGCTCCGGTTCGTCTACGACACCCGCAACGACGTGAGCCTGCCAACCCGCGGCACTTTTCTGAACGCACGGCTCGTAAGCTCGGGGGCGTGGCTCGGTGGCCAGGAGTCCTACGGCCTGGCCGAGGGGGTCCTGAGCAAGTTCTACCCCTTCAGGGGGGATGCCCTCTCCTTCATTCTGGGTGGCGGCAAGCGGCTCAACGGCCAGCTGCCGCCGACCCAGGAGTTCCAGCTGGGCGGCATCCGAACCTTTCCCGGCCTCCAGTACGGAGAGTTGCGGGGTGACAGCTACTGGGTAGCGGGGACCCGCTATAACTGGAAGATCGCCGATATCCAGTCCCTGTTCGGTCAGGCTATCTACGCCGGTCTGCGGCTCCAGGCCGGGCGTATGGGTGAACCCATCGACGAGGCGGACGATGGAGCGGTCTACGGGCTTGCCGGCAGCCTGGGAGCCAATACGCCCCTGGGCCCCATCGTCCTGTCGCTGGGCTACGTGGACAACGACAGCTGGGCCCTGCAAGTTGCGATTGGCCGGCCCATCACCGAGGGTTCGATCCTCGACGAGGTGCGGTGATGGCCAGCGTCACCGGAGCCCTGGCGCGCTGGGTTCCCGGCCTCCAGATGCTGCGCTCCTACCGGCTGGCCTGGTTACCCAATGATCTTGCAGCGGGCATCACCCTGGGCGCCGTCATGGTGCCGGTCGGCCTCGCCTTCGGCGCCCTGGCCGGTGTGCCCCTCGCCGGCCTGTACGCGGGGATGCTGCCCCTCATTGCCTACGCACTGTTTGGCAGTTCGCGCCAGCTGATCATCGGCCCCGATGCGTCGATGGCGGCCCTCGTGGCGATCAGCGTCGCGCCACTGGCCGCCGGCGACGCTGGCCGGCTGGCCCTGCTGGCGGTCGTCCTCGCGCTGCTCGTTGGCGTCATCTGCATCGCGGGAGCGCTGCTACGCTTTGGCTTCATGGCCGATTTTCTGTCGAAGTCGGTCATCACGGGCTTCATGCACGGTCTCGCTCTGGTGATCGCTGTCGGCCAACTGCCGAAGATCCTGGGCGTACCCGGGGGCGGGGAGACCGCGGTCGAGCAGTTGCTGACGGTGCTGCGCAGTCTCGGCGCCACCCATGCCATCACTCTGGCGATCGGCGCGGGCTCCTTCGGGGTCATTCTTGCCTGTCGCCGCTGGCTGCCGAGGGTTCCGGGCCAGATCGTCGCGCTGGCGCTGGCGCTCCTCGCCGTCACGCTCTTTGGCCTCGAGGGGGCCGGCGTCGCCGTGGTTGGCGCGATACCTTCGGGCCTCCCGCGCCTGCAGCTGCTGGTCTTCAGCATCCACGATGTCGAGGCACTGCTGCCCATCGCCTTCGCAGCGGCCCTGGTGGCCTTCTCCGACACCATCGTGACGGCCCGGGGCTTCGGCCTCCCGCAATCGCTATCGGATTGATGCCAGCCAGGAACTGCTGGCGCTCGGCGTCGGCAATATCGTGTCGGGCCTGACCCAGGGCTTGCCAGTCAGCGGCAGCGGGTCCCGCACGGCAGTGGCTGAGGCCACTGGCAGCCGTACCCAGGTGACGTCGATCATCGCGGCGCTGGTGGTGGCCGGCGTGATGCTGTTCCTGACGGGGTTCCTGGCGTTGCTGCCTCAGGCCGCCCTCGGCGGCATCCTGCTGGCGGCCGCCTGGAGCCTCTGCGACTTTGGGGAGTTCCGGCGCCTCTGGCACTTTCGCCGCCCTGGCTTTGGAACCGCGTTGCTCACGCTGGTGGGCGTGGCCGGCATGGGGGTGCTGGAGGGTATCGGCATCGGCGTCGTGCTGTCCCTGGTCCTGCTGGTACAGGCGCTGGCGTTTCCCGACGACGCCGTGCTGGGACTGGTAGGGGACGACACCTATAAGGATACGACGCGCCACCCCGAGGCCACGCCGGTTCCCGGTGCCATCGTGTATCGCTTTTCCAGCCCCCTGTTTTTTGCCAACTGCGGGCGCTTCCGGGACCGCATCGAGGAACTGATTGAGGCGGCGCCGGAGCCCCTGAACGCGTTCGTCCTGGATGCGGCGGCGATTGCGGATCTGGACCTGTCAGGCTGCGAGGCCATTGGCGAGATTCACGAACAGCTCCGGGCCCGGGGCACTCGCCTGCTCATTGCCGGCCTGGTGGGCCCTGTCCGGGAACGCCTGGGACGCGGCTGGGAACTGGCAGAGACGGAGCAGGGCTTGTGCTTCTACAGCGTCGGTGCCGCGGTAGACAGTCTGCAATCGCCCCGCAGTCCGTAAACGGGTTCCCGGACCCTCTGGCCCGGCTTGCCGCTTTGATACATCATTTGGAACAACATTCCGCCATCCGGAGAGATGCCATGTCAGCGATAACCCGCAGCGCCCTGCAATCCAGCGCCCTGCAATCCAGCGCTCTGCAATCCACAGCCCTGCTCACAGCCCTGCTCACAGGCCTGACTCTCGCGCTGGGCCTGGCGGGCTGCTCGCCGCCGCCTGCCACTCCTCCGGCACCGGACTCTGCAACCCCACCGCCTGCACCCGCAGCGGCTCTGCCGCCAACGAACCCGGAGAACAACGCCTACTTCGGCGACGTCCACGTGCACACGGGCTGGTCCTTTGACGCGCTGACCAATGGCTCCAAAACCACGCCCATGGATGCCTATGCCTGGGCCCAGGGCAAGGCGATCACCGGCAGCGGCGGGCCGGAGATGCAGATCAAGACCCCGCTGGACTTCTATATGGTGGCCGACCATGCGGAGTACATGGGGGTGTTCAACCAGATGACCAACCCGGAGAACCCCATCAGCAAGACGGAACTTGCCAAGGGCGTTACGTCGCCCGATGCCAATGTGCGCATCCAGACTTTTGCCAAGATCCTCCGCGATATGAGCGAGGGCAAGCGTGACCCACAATTGAGCGATCCGGCGCTGGCGCGCACCGTCTGGGCCGATATCGTCAAGGCGGCGGAGGCCAACTACGTCCCCGGGAAGTTCACGACCTTTGCCGGCTTTGAGTGGACCTCGAACCCGCAGAAACGCAACCTGCACCGTGTCGTTGTCTTCCGCGATACCAAATCGTTGCCCGACCTGGTTCTGTCGGCGCTCGACTCCGATGATCCGGAGGTGCTGTGGAAGTGGATGGACGACCAGCGCGCCAAGGGGGCGACGCTCTTCGCGATTCCCCACAATGGCAACGCCAGCGACGGCCTGATGTTCGATCTGGTGAAGCGGGATGGGAAGCCCATCGATGCGGCCTACAACCAGACTCGCGCCGCCAACGAGCCGCTGTATGAGATCACACAGATCAAGGGCACCTCGGAAACCACGCCGGAGCTGTCGCCGACCGACGAGTTCGCCGGTTTCGAGTTGTGGAACTACACGCTCTCAGCGGACTTCGAGCGGCCCACTCGTGCCAAGGGCAGCTACGCCCGCCAGGCCCTGCTGGATGGCATGAGCCAGGCGTCGGCCGGCGCGGGCAACCCGTTCAAGTACGGCTTCATAGGCGATACCGACACCCACAATGCGGCGGCTACTAACGAGGAGTTCAACTTCACCGGCAAGTTCGCCTTCGAGAACAATGCGAAGGAACGACTGACCGGCGTCCCCGGTGCGCCGGCGGGCCAGATCCAGCAGATCCAGGAGTTCAGTTCGGGTGGTTTGGCCGGCGTCTGGGCCCCCCAGAACACCCGGGAGGCGATCTGGGATGCCATGCAACGCAAGGAGACCTTCGGCACCTCGGGCCCGATGATGAAGGTGCGCTTCTTCGGCAGCTTCGACTACGCGGCGGACGACGTGAACCAGCCGGACTTCGTGAAGGTCGCCTACGCCAAGGGTGTGCCGATGGGCGGCGACCTGAAGCCGGTCGCGGGCAAGTCGCCCACCTTCCTCGTCATGGCGATGAAGGACCCCAAGAGCGGTAACCTGGACCGTGTCCAGATCGTCAAGGGCTGGCTCGACGCGGCCGGCAAGCAGCACGAGAAGATCTTTGATGTCGCCTGGTCCGGCGACCGGAGGATCGGCGCCGATGGCAAGCTGCCGCCCGTGGGCAACACGGTTGACCTGAAGACCGCGACCTACACTGACGCCATCGGTGCCCCGCAACTCGCCACCGGCTGGACCGATCCGGAGTTCAAGCCCGGCGAGCGCGCCTTCTACTATGCCCGCGTGCTCGAGATTCCGACGCCGCGGTGGAACACCTACGATGCGGCCCGGCTGAACATGCCGCCGCTGACCAAGGTGCCGGCGACTATCCAGGAGCGGGCGTGGAGTTCGCCCATCTGGTACGCGCCGAATTAGAACTGAACGTCGAAATCACTAAAGGCGGCTTATGAAGACCAACAGCCTCTCCGTACTCATCGTCGTGACCCTGGGCGCCGCAGCCCTCGCCGCCTGCAGCAAGCAGGACCCGGTGGTCGCGACGCCGCCGCCCGCTGCTCCGGCGGCGGCAACAGAGCCGGCCGCCACCCCGTACCCGGAGAACGTGTACTGGGGCGATACCCACGTCCACACCGGCTGGTCGGCGGATGCGGGACTCGACGGCGCCGTCACCTCGCCGGAAGACGCCTTCCGCTTCGCCCGCGGTGATGAGGTGAAGTCCAACACGGGTCAGATGGCCAGGCTCAAGCGGCCGCTCGACTGGATGGTGATTACCGACCATTCCGATGGCATGGGCACCATCAATGAGATCCGCGCCGGTAACCCCGAGATGATTGCCGAGCCGTTCCTGAAGCGGATGTATGAGGCCATGAGTGGCACCGACGAGGCGAAGTCAGCGGCCGCCACGTTCGAATTGATCGACTTGCAGTCGAACGGCAAGTTGCCGAAGCAGGTCATGGATCCAAAGTGGATGGTGACGGCCTGGGAAAAGACCATCCGGATTGCGGATAAATACAACAACCCCGGCAAGTTCAGCGCCTTGATCGGCTACGAGTGGACGGTCAACGCCGGCGGTGGTGACAACCTGCATCGCAATGTTATCTACCGCGACGGTGCCGACAAGGCGGGTCAGGAGCTGCCATTGACGACCTTCCAGACCCAGGACCCGGAAGAACTCTGGGAATGGATGGAAAAATACGAGGCGAAAACCGGCGGCCGGCTTCTTGCCATTCCTCACAATGGCAATCTGTCGAACGGCCGCATGTTCGAGGAGACCACCTTCACCGGTGGTCCGCTGACCAAGGGTTACGCCGAGGCGCGCCAGAAATGGGAGCCGCTGTACGAAGTGACCCAGATCAAGGGGCAGAGCGAGAGTCAGCCAAGCCTGTCGCCGGAGGATGAATTCGCCAGCTGGGATTTGTGGGACCGGGGCAATCTCAATGGCAATGCCAAAACTCCGGGAATGTACCGCGCCGAATACTGGCGCGAGGCCCTGAAGTCCGGTTTGCGCCTGGAAGCGATGCTTGGCGCCAATCCCTTCAAGTACGGCGCGAACGGCGCTACCGATACGCACACGGGGCTTACCACGGCGGACGATGACAATTTCTGGGGTAAGTTCAAGACTGTGGAGCCCTCGCCAACGCGCTGGAAGCCCGCGATTGTCGGCGCGGGCAAACCGGGCGCGATGTACGGCTGGGAGCAGGCCGCAGCGGGCTGGATGGGGGTGTGGGCCACCGCCAATACCCGCGAAGCGCTGTGGGATGCGATGAAGCGCAAGGAAACCTACGCAACCACCGGTCCGCGCATGAAAGTGCGGTTTTTCGGTGGCTTCGACCTTGCGGACAGCGATACCCCCGACCTGGTGAAAGCCGGCTATACCAAGGGTGTGCCCATGGGTGGCGACCTGAAGGCCGCCCCCGAGGGCAAGGCCCCCGTCTTCCTGATAGCCGCGCTGAAGGATCCAGACGGCGCCAATCTTGATCGCGTGCAGGTCATCAAGGGCTGGCTGGGCGCTGATGGCCAGACGCAGGAAAAGGTTTTTGACGTGAAATGGGCAGGTGACCGCAAACCGGATGCCAGTGGCAAGTTGCCGCCAGTGGGCAATACGGTGGACCTGAAGACGGCCACCTACGTCAACAGCATCGGTGCCCCGGAACTGGTGACCAGCTGGAGTGATCCCGAGTTCGATGCAAAGCTCAAGGCCGTCTACTACGTCCGCGTCCTGGAAATCCCGACGCCCCGGTGGACGGCCTACGATGCGGTGCGCTACAAGGTCTCGATGGCGAAGAATGTCGCCATGATCCATCAGGAGCGCGCCTTTACCTCGCCGATCTGGTACACGCCAAACTGATGTCGGGCTGATCGATTCGCGTACCCCTCTGCGGCGGAGCCTCGAGCTCCGCCGCATTTTTATGTGGAGCCGGGTTTGAAAATCACCGCGCTGCTGAAGGAGCCGCTGCTGCACTTTCTGCTCTTAGGCCTCCTGCTGTTCCTGCTCTACGGCAAGGTGGCGCCCACGTCCGCTGACGGCAATCGAGTTACCGTCAGTCGCGGGGTGATCGCGGGCCTCGCCACCCAGTTCCAGGCGACCTGGTCCCGGCCGCCGACAGCCGTTGAGCTGAACGGACTGGTCGACAGTTATGTGCGGGACGAAATCCTGTTTCGTGAAGGTGTCGCCCTTGGCCTCGTCAAGGATGATCCGGTGATCAAGCGCCGGGTGCGCCAGAAGCTGGAAGTGCTGATTGAAGAGGAGGGTAGCTCCCGCGGGGCGAGCGACACGCAGCTGACTGACTACCTGAGCAAGAACGCTGCCAAATTCCGGATGCCGCCGGTGCTCAGCTTCGATCAGGTGTTCTTCGATCCGGCCCGCTATGGCGATCAGCTCGAGTCGGCGGTAACAGCGTCGCTTGCCGCGCTGACCAAGGGCGCCACGCCCGAATCCCAGGGCAGGGGCAGCATGCTGCCCGCCCGCGTTGACCAGCTGCCGCTGGACCTGGTGGTCCGGGACTTTGGTGAGGAGTTCGGCAAAGCACTGGAGTCCGCGCCGGTGGGGCAGTGGGCTGGACCGGTGCCTTCGGGTTTCGGCCTGCATCTGGTCCGCATCAGCGCGCGCAAGCCGGGCTATCTGCCCTCCCTGGACGAGGCCCGCAAGGCCGTCACTCGTGAGTGGGAGAACGACCAGCGGGAAGCCGCACTGGCCAGCAACTATGCACGGCTGCGCAAGGACTACGCCGTGGTGATTGACGGCGATAACGACGAAGCGGCTGCCAGATGAGGCGCCGCGCACTCGCACTGTTCGCGATCCTGCTGGTGGCCTGTGCGTTGCCCGCACATGCCGACGAGTTCCGGCCGGCTTACCTGCAGCTGACCCAGACCGGCGCCGAATCCTACGATGTCCTGTGGAAATCCCCGGCGCTCGACGAAAACACGCCGCTGAAAGTCCGTCCTGCATTTCCGGCGGGAGTCACGGAGCAGGGCAGCCGGCGCAGCAGCTTCGCCGCCGGCACGCTGCGCCAGCGCTGGGGAATCACTGTTCCCGGCGGCCTCAACGGCAAGACGATCCAGTTTCCCGGGCTGACAGAAACGCGCATCGATATCCTGGTGCGGCTGGAACGTCTGGACGGCAGCGTGCAACTCGAGCGCATCCTGCCGGGGCAGCCAGGCTTCACCGCCAGGGCCAGTCCTGGCCCTTATGAGGTGGCCAGCACCTACGTCAGCATCGGTATCGGGCACATCCTGCTCGGCTTCGATCACCTGCTGTTCGTGCTGGCTCTCGTGATGATCGTGAAATCCACCCGGCGCCTGCTGGTCACCGTCACCGCCTTCACAGTGGCCCACTCGATCACCCTCAGCCTGGCCACTCTGGGCGTGCTGCACGGGCCCGGGCCGCCGGTGGAAGCCAGCATCGCGCTGTCCATCGTGTTTGTCGCCAGTGAGATCATCCATCAGCGGCAGGGGCGGGAAGGGCTGACGGCCCGCAGCCCCTGGGTCGTGGCCTTTGCCTTCGGGCTGCTGCACGGGCTGGGTTTCGCCGGCGCGCTGGCAGAAGTCGGTCTGCCGGAGAATTCGATTCCGCTGGCCCTGCTGTTCTTCAACATCGGCGTCGAAGTCGGGCAGGTGCTGTTCATCGTGGCGGTGCTGGCGACCTACAGGCTGCTGGCCAAGCTGCTGGCAGGGCGCTTCGACCTCGCCCGCCTGACGCCGGTGCCTGCCTACGCCATTGGCGCGCTCGCCAGCTACTGGCTCTTCGAGCGGGTGTCCGGGTTCTGGAGTTAGGCCGGCCGCATGCCACAAGGTCGCGGTGTGACCCCGATGGTCAGGGCCGGCGCAACCAGACGATGCCGAAGATCAGCAGGCCCACTGCCGCGATGGACAGCAGCAAAAGATACTGCCGTTCCATGAAGGCAGTACCCAGATAGACGGTGCCGAGCGCGTAGGGAAGTTCGGCCAGAGCCAGGCTGCCGAAATACACCCGTGCCCGGTAGCCCAGCAGCCCGAAGAGGTACCCGGAGATGTCCGACGGCAGCACCAGCTGGGTGAGCAGGGCCGCCAGGAAGGAGCTCGCCTGGGGAATACGGTTCTCGTAACGGGCCATCTTCTCTGCCGATACCAGCCGCAGGACGGCGGGGCGCCCGAAGCGCCGGCCAATCGAGTAGGTGATCACCCCGCCCAGGAACCAGCCGCTCCACAGCAACACGAAACAACCCAGCGGACCCCAGGCGTCGATGCCGATGGGCACCAGCAGCAGGCCCGAAAAGAACACCAGCATTGCCGAGAGGGCGGCCAGCAGCACAAAGACGACCGCGCCAGTCAGAGGCGATGTGGCGATCACGGGCTCCGCAAGCGCAATGACAGTTACGACCTGCCGGTGGATTTCCTCCGAATAAGCCAGGAGCGCGGCGACGATCACCCCGATGATGAGCAGTGGCAACTGCCTTGACAGCCGCGACCGCCCGATTCCTGTCTCTGCGCTCATGGACTGGCCAGCGATCCCTCCCGGATGCAATGCCTACAATATAGCGGCAGTCGTCTCCATAATGGCGCGATGCTGCCTTCAGGCCTCACCCTCGACCCCATCGGCGTCGTCCACAGCCCGCTGAAATCCAAAGCGGAGGCTGCCCGCCAGCCCGCAGCGGCGACCGATGCCACAGCCCGCATCGAGCTCTATCCCGACCGGCACTTCGAGCACGCGCTGGAGGATCTGGAGGGCTGGGAGCGGATCTGGGTCGTGTTCTGGTTTCATCTGAATACCACCTGGCGACCCAAGGTGCTGCCACCCCGGAGCGCGTCGGGCCGCAAGGGCGTCTTCGCCACCCGCTCGCCCTACCGGCCGAATCCGCTGGGCCTGTCGGCGGTGCGCCTGGAGCGTATCGAGGGGCTGACGCTTTTCATCCGGGACGTTGATCTGGTGGATGGCACGCCGGTGCTCGACATCAAACCCTACGTTCCCTACACCGATGCCTATCCGGATGCAGCGACAGGCTGGCTCCAGGACGAAGCCCTGGCCGGCCAGCGCGCCATGGGTGGCAGCACGCCACCCGATCCCATCGCTGCGTACACCGTGCACTTCGAGCCGCTGGCCGAGGAGCAGGCCGCCTGGATCGAGGCCCGGACCGGGTTCGGGCTGCGGGGGCGGATCACGGCCACGCTCCTGCTGGGGCCCCAGCCTCATGCCTACCGGCGGATCCGGCGGGACGGTGCGGACTTCAGGCTCAAGGTGAAGGAGTGGCGGGTGCAGTTTGCGCTGACGCAGCGCGAAGTCCGCGTGCTGGTGATCAGCTCGGGCTTTAGGCCCGCGGAAATCGCCAAGTCCGCGGGTACGGGCGAGGATCCTCTCGCCGTGCACCGGGACTTCCGGGCGGCCTGGAAGTAGGCTCGGTCACTGGAAAGCCGCCGTACAATGGCCTCCGGGCCCACCCCTAGGACGAACGACCGGGAGCAACCATGAGCAGCAACAAAGAACTGCAGCAGCGCCGGGAACAGGCCATGGCCCGGGGCATGCCGAGCCAGCTGGCGGTCTACGTAGACCGGGCGGCGAACGCGGAGCTCTGGGACGTGGAGGGCCGCCGCTACATCGACTTTGGCACCGGCATCGCCGTGCTGAACACCGGCCACCTGCACCCGGGTGTCCAGGCCGCGGTCCGTGAGCAGCTGGACCGCTTCAGCCACACCTGTTTCATGGTCACCCCCTACGAGTCGGCGGTGGCCCTCGCCGAGAAACTGAACGCCCTCGCACCGGGCAAGACACCCAAGAAGACGCTGTTCGTCACGACGGGCGCAGAAGCCGTCGAGAACGCGGTGAAGATCGCCCGGGTCCACACCGGGCGCACCGGCGTCATCAGCTTTGGTGGTGCTTTCCACGGCCGCACGCTGCTGGCCATGGGCCTGACGGGCAAGGTCACGCCCTACAAGGCAGGTTTCGGCCCGTTTCCTCCCGAGATCTATCACGCGCCCTTTCCCATTGCCTATCACGGGGTCAGCGTGGCCGATGCGCTCGCCGGTCTCGAGCGCCTGTTTATCGAGGACATCGAGCCTTCCCGGGTGGCGGCCATCATCGTGGAGCCCGTGCAGGGGGAGGGTGGCTTCTACATCGCCCCAGCCGAATTCCTGAAAGCGCTACGCGCGCTGTGCGATCAGCACGGGATCGTCCTTATCGCCGACGAGATCCAGACCGGTTTCGGCCGCACGGGCAAGATGTTTGCGATGGACCACTCCGGTGTGGAGGCGGACCTGATGACCGTCGCCAAGAGCCTGGCGGGTGGCTTTCCGCTGGCAGGCGTCATCGGCAAGGCCGCGATCATGGATGCCCCGGCGCCTGGCGGTCTTGGCGGCACTTATGCCGCTTCACCGATTGGCTGCGCCGCCGGACTGGCTGTCCTGGAGGCGATGGAAAAGGAACAGCTGCCGGCCCGGGCCAACGCCATCGGCGCGCTCATCACGGGGCGGCTCCGCAGTCTCGCCAGCCGGTTCAGCTGCATCGGCGACGTGCGCGGGCTGGGCGCGATGGTGGCGATGGAACTCGTGCGGGACGGGAAGGCAGAGCAGCCAGATGCCGAACTCACGCGGGAGCTGGTGCTGGCGGCAGCCTGCAATGGGCTCATCCTGCTGTCCTGTGGTCAGCACAAGAACGTGGTACGTTTCCTGGTGGCACTGACGGCCAGCGATGCGCTGGTGAACGAGGGGCTCGATATTCTGGAGCGCACGCTCGTCGAGCTGCGCGCCCCGCTAGCTTCCCGTCAGCGTCAGGCCTGACCCGGTGTCTCTGTGGCTGATGGCGATTGCGCTGCTGATCGGCGGCGGTCTTTCAGTGCAGGTGGGGCTGAACTCCCAGTTGCGCCAGTATCTCGGTGATCCCGGCCTCGCTGCCCTCGGCAACTTCCTGGTCGGCACCGTGGCCATCCTGATCTACCTGCTGCTGATGCGGGCCAACTGGCCCTCTGCAGCGGCGCTGCGGGGCGTGCCGCCGGTCAACTGGCTGGGTGGCCTGTTCGGGGCGACCTACGTGGCGGCGTCTGCGTTCCTGGCGCCACGGCTCGGCTCGGCGCCGCTGCTGGCCCTCCTGATCGGCGGGCAGTTCCTGATGTCGCTGGTGCTGGACCACTACGGCTGGCTGGGGTTTGCACCTCACGAGATGAATGGCTGGCGGATCCTCGGTGCTGCGCTGCTGATTGCGGGTGTAGTGCTGATCGTGCGGCACTAGATGTCTCCACCGCCCTCCAGACACGCCAGGCCCGTTGCCCTGCCAGCCTTCAATGGGCGCCTGGAACGGCCATCCGTCCCGACCTCAGCGATCGTCATTGGCGGTGGCCTCGCTGGTCTTGCGGCTGCTGTAGTCCTGGCTGAGCGTGGCGTCCGGGTGACGGTGCTTGAGCGTGAGACCTTCCTCGGCGGCCGGGCTGGCGCCTGGACGGACCGGCTGAAGGATGGCACGACCTTCGACATGGAGCGGGGCTTTCACGGCTTTTTCCGCCAGTACTACAACCTGCGGCAACTGCTGCGGCGGGTGGATCCGGAGCTCGGCTTCCTGAAACCCACCACCGACTACCCGATCCTGACGCCCACCGGCAACGAGTCCTTCGCCGGATTGACCCATGCACCGCTCTTCAACGTGGCGAAGCTCACCTGGCGCACCGAGACCCTGGGGATTCGGGACCTGATGAAGGTGAACGTGCCCGCGGCCATGGCCATGCTGCGTTTTGACCGCCCGCAAACCTACGCGGAATTCGACCAGGGCACGGCGGGGGCCTACCTGGACTCACTCAACTTTCCAGCCCTGGCCCGCCAGCGCCTGCTGCACGTTTTCGCCCACTCCTGCTTCAATCCCCAGGCGGACATGTCGGCGGCAGAGTTGCTGCAGATGATGCACTTCTATTTCACGGCCAATTACGACGGGCTCGTGTTTGATGTGGCCGACCGGCCCTTCTCCCGGGGTATCTTCCAGCCGCTGGCCGAACTGCTGGGCCGCTTGGGGGCCACGGTGCGTAAGGGCACCAGTGCGCGGGCCCTGCTCCGGCAGAGCGACGTCGGTGACGGACAGTGGGTCGTGGAGACCGACGGTGAAGCGCTGACCACCGATCTGGTCGTTCTGGCCACTGAAGTGCCGGGCATCAAGACCATCGTCGGCGCTTCCCGCGGCCTCGACGACGCCGACTGGCGCCAGCGTATCCACTCCCTCCGCGTGACCAATGCCTTTGCCGTCTGGCGCCTGTGGCTGGACCGGCCCGTGGCGGCCGGCCGGGCGGCCTTTGCCGGCACCGCGGGTGTCGGTCCTCTCGACAATATCTCCGTCTACGAGAGTCTTGAGGATGAAAGCCGTGCCTGGGCGGCCCGCACCGGTGGCTCCGTGGTGGAACTCCACGCCTACGCTTTGCCCGCCGGTGCCGACGAGACGGCAGTGAAAAAGCAGTTGCTCGCGGGTCTGCACACGCTCTACCCGGAGACTGCAGCCGCAGGGATCATTGAAGACCGCTTTCTGCTGCGGCAGGATTGCCCGGCCTTCGCGCCGGGCAGCTACCTGCTTCGGCCGGAGGTGCGTACCCCCTTCCGGGGTCTCAGCCTGGCTGGAGACTTTGTGCAGTTGCCCTTTCCCACCGCACTCATGGAGCGTGCCGCGTCGGCGGGCATGCTGGCCGCCAGCACACTGCTCGATGGCCTGGGCGTCCGCCCCGAGCCGCTGTGGTCCGTGGCCGTGCGCGGTCCCTTTGCCAGGTCGTCATGAGCGAACTCATCCTCTTCGGGCGACCGCTGCCCGCGTTGCCCCCCGCGTCGACGCTGCCGGACTGGCAGCAGGCGGATCCGCGGTGGATGGCGAGTGCCCTGCAGATCGCGCTGGGCCGTTCCGGCGGTGGCTGGTTCGTGGTGGACGAGCGGCGCCGCTTCGGCGTCGAAGCCAGCAAGTCACCGCCGCGCCGCTACTGCATCGACGACCGGGAGTTCGTCATCTGGCATGGTCCCAACGGGCTCATGGCAGCGCCGGATGCCTGCCCCCACATGGGCGCGTCGCTGGCCGCCGGTTGCGTGCGGCAGGGCCGGCTTAAGTGCCCCTGGCACGGCATGGAACTGGGCGACAAGCCCCAGGGTGCCTGGCGGCCACTGCCCCTGCATGACGATGGCGTGCTCGTCTGGGTCCGGCTGGACGACGCGGGGGAGGCGCCCACCGAGCGGCCCTTCCTGCCCCTGCGTCCTGACCGCTACATCGATGCGGTCGTGCGCCTGGAGGCCCGCTGCCGCCCGGAGGATCTGCTCGCGAACCGGCTCGATCCCTGGCACGGCGTGCACTATCACCCCCACACCTTTCGCCGCCTGCGGGTTGTCGAGCGGCGGGACGACGAGATCACGGTCCGGGTGGCCTTTGCCGTTCTGGGGCGGCTGGCCGTCGAGGTGGACGCCCGCTTTCACTGCCCCGACCCGCGCACCATCGTCATGACCATCGTCGCTGGCGATGGTGCCGGCTCGGTGGTGGAAACCCACGCCACGCCCATCGACGACACGCGCTGTGCGGTCATCGAGGCCACGCTCGCCACGTCCGACCGGCCACAGATGAAGTACGTTTTGCCCCTGGCCCGCTGGGCGCGTCCCTGGCTCGAGCGGCGGGCGTCGCGCTTGTGGATCGAGGATGTGGCTTACGCGGAGCGGCGGCGCGTGGTTCTGGATGCGCAGAGCCGGGCTGCCAGCGGGTAGGTAGTTTCCCCGATTCTGGGGAGGTGGCTTTGGCCACTATGGTGACCTAATGGCGATCAGGATTCACAAGTCATTGCTGCTGGCCGTACTTCTCGCGGCTGCCCCCGTGGTGCAGGCCACTGACCTCGCCCCGTTTCTGGACTACAACGGCGACCAGCTCTTCCAGCGCTTCTGCGCCAGCTGCCATGGCAAGTTTGGTTATGGGGACGGGCCTGTGGCACCTGCCATCAAGGTTCTGATCCCTGATCTCACCCAGCTGTCGAAGCGCTCGGGTGGTCGTTTCCCGGCGGATCGCGTTCGGGAGATCATTGACGGGCGGGCCGTGCTGCCCGCCCACGGCACCCGGCCCATGCCGGTCTGGGGCTACGAGCTCGAGGCGCAGGTGCCGGAGGACCAGCCGAGCCGGGCCGCTGCCCAGGGCCTGATCGACCGGCTGGTCGATTACTTGAGCTCCATACAGCGGTAGCCGCCATGCCAGCCGGTTCCTGGAAGTCCATTGCCGTCGTCGTCGATCCGCTGCAGAAGGTCCATCCGGCCCTGCAGAAGGCGGCTGTGCTGGCGGAGAGTTCCGGTGCCCGCCTGACTCTGCTCAATACGTTTGTCATGCCCCAGCCCACGGCCAACGTCGCGGGGATCTCAGCGTCAGAGATTATCGACTCCGCCCTGCGGGAGCGGCGCCGGAAGCTGGAAGCCCTGGCGGTAACTCTGCGGCGGCGGGGTCTGCGGGTGCAGTGCGTGGTCGAGTGGGATTACCCCGAGCACGAGGCGGTGGTCCGGTATGTGCTGGCGGCCCGCCCGGACCTGCTCGTTGCCGAGACCAGCCACCACAACCGGCTGGTCCGGTGGATTCTCTCGAACACCGACTGGGAACTGATCCGCAGCTGTCCCTGTCCCCTGTGGCTGGTGCGGGGCGGTGCGCTGCCGAAGAAACCGAAGGTGCTGGTCGCCGTGGATCCCGCGCACGTTCAGGCCGGCCGCTCCCGGCTCGATACCCGGCTGATTGGTGCTGCCCAGGCCCTCGTCGCCAGCATCGGTGGGACTATCAGCATCATCCACGCGGATGACGTGGAGCACAGCCGGATCGATGCCGTGGAACGCCTGGGCAATCGCCACGGCATCCTGCCGGCCAATCGCTACCTGTTCCCGGGCGAGGCAACCCGTGTCCTGCCGGAAGCGGTGTGGCACGTAGGGGCGGATATCCTGCTGCTCGGCGCCGTTTCCCGCAGCCGCCTGGGCCAGCCGTTCATCGGCACCACGGCCGAGCGGGTGATCGACCGGGTGGAATGCGATGTGTTTGTCGTCAAGCCGGTGGGCTATCGGTCACCGGTCAGCCGGCATCGGCCGCGGCTGCCGGCCTGAACCGGTTCAGTCCTTCCACTCAAACAGCTCAACCTTGTCCCCCGTCATGACGTAGTCCGTATCCGCCATCTCGCCCGTCCAGGGTTTAGTGGTGATGGTGCCGGTGATCCAGTAGGGATCGGCCATGGACTTGAGGTTGAAGGGCTTTTTCAGCTTCACGTAGACGATCTGATTGGGTGGCGGCGGTGGCACGTGGATGCAGGCGCCGAAGTAGGGGACGAGCAGAAACTCACTAAGCTCTCCGCCCTCGTCGGACTCCAGGGGCACGATGTAGCCGGGCAGCTTCACGTACTTCCCATCCAGAGATTTAACCGGGTTATAGGAATAGAGCGGCACATAGGGAGAGCCGGGTTGCTGGTCTGGCCCGCCCTTGCCAGGAATGCCCGAACCGGGAAACGCGGGTGGTGGTGGGGCGCTCACCGGCGGCATCAGGTCGTCCCAGCTCAGTTCCTTCGGCTTGGCCGGCGCGGCGGAGACGGTGGTCGCGGCCAGCGACAGCCCCAGTACGGCGATAGCAATCAGCTTGTTCATGGTCCCGAATCCTATACCCGAATGGTGAGGCCGTCAGAGAGTGCGTTGCGATAGGCACGCCAGGCCGGCAGCACGCCCATGAGCAGAGCCGCCGCGATCACCACCCCGGCGATGGTCAGGTCCCACTGGCCCGGTGGGCGGAGCGCGACGAAGAGGCCGAAGCGCTCTTCGATGAGCGGCGCCAGGCCTGCGAGCAGGAGATACAGCGTGGCGAAGCCCAGGATCACGCCCGCGAGCGCCAGCAGTCCTGCTTCGCTCACCAGCAGTCCAAAGATGTGCCAGGGCCGTGCGCCAACCGAGCGGAGGATGGCCATTTCCCGGCGGCGCTCATTGAGGCTGGTGAGGATGGCCGTCAGCATGCCGAGGAGTCCGCCGAGCACCACGAAGCCGCTGATGGCGAGCAGCGCGATTTCCACGACGCCAACGAGATCCCACAGCTGTTGCAGGGCTACTCCCGGGATGATCGCCGACAGGGGTTCCTCCGGGTACTCATTCAGCGCGCGCTGCAGGCGGAAAGAGGCCGCCCGGGACTTGAGGCCGACCAGCACGGCGGTGATGGCTTTGGGCGTCAGGTCCAGCGTGCGGACCTGCTCCGGCGAAATCTCCTGGCCCCGGATCCGCGTGCCGCTCTGCCAGTCCGCGTGGATCGCCTCGATGGCTTCCAGGCTCACGTGGACCGTGCGGTCCACGGGCGTGCCCGTCTTCTTCAGGATCCCACGGATCACGAAGGGCTTGTCGTCGTGGTTCATGAAGCTCGTAGCCCCGAGGCCATGGGCCACTACTACTGGCTGCCCCACCACGTACCCGAGCTGCCGGGCAACGTCGGCACCGATGACGGCATCGAACAGGTCTGCCACGGGCCCACCAGCGGCAAACTGCAGCGTGCGGTCGCCGGCGAACCGGTAGTGCTGGTAGTAGTCAGCACTGGTGCCCAGCACCCGGAAGCCCCGGTGGGAATCTCCCAGGGAGATGGGGATGGTCCAGGCAACTTCCCTGCGCTGGGCCAGGTCTTTGTAGGTCTGCCACGTGATGTTGTTGGTGGCGTTACCGATCCGGAACACGGAGTAGAGGAGCAGGTTCAGGTCGCCGCTCCGGGCGCCAACGATCAGGTCGGTGCCGGAGATCGTGTTGGCGAAACTCGCCCGGGCCTCCGTGCGCACGCGCTCCACACCAAGCAGCAGCGTGACGCTGACGGCAATGGAGAAGATCGTGAGCAGCGCGGTGCCGCGCCGGTTCCAGAGGCTGCGGACGGCGAGGCCGACAATGGTTGCGAGACCACTCATACGGCGCGCTGGCCTGCCAGCTGGTTCAGGGCCAGCAGGTTGACCTGCCGGTCGAACCGTGCGGCCAGGGACCGGTCGTGGCTGACAAAGACGATGGCGCTGCCGGCGGTCCTGCATTCAGTCATGAGCAGCTCGAGAAAGCTGGCTCGGGCATCGGCGTCGAGGGAGGAGGTGGGCTCGTCGGCGATCAGCAGCTCGGGTTTGCCAATCAGCGCCCGCGCGGCTGCGACCCGCTGCTGCTGGCCAATGCTGAGCTCTGTCACCCGTCGGTCCAGTAACCCGGCGTCATCCAGGCCCAGTCTGCCCAGCAGGCGCTCAGCTTCGAGCCGCAGCTCCAGGCCCCCGGCCGTGGCCCGCTCCCGGCGCCGGGCGGAGAACCGGCAGGGCAGGGCCACGTTGTCCCGCACCGACAGGTAGGGCAGCAGGTTGAACATCTGGAAGATGAAGCCGATACGGTCAACGCGCAGGGCATCCCGGCGGGCCGCACTCAGTGAGCCAAGGGACTCCCCCAGGACACGGACGGTGCCGCTGGTGGGCGTCAGCACGCCGCCGATCAGCCCCAGCAGGGTGCTCTTGCCGCTGCCGCTCGGCCCGCTGATGAAGACCCGTTCACCGGCGGCCACGTCGAAGGCCGCTATCTCCAGCAGTGGCTGGCCGGTTCGCCAGCCAAAGCTGAGGTCCCGGAGTTCAACAAGACTCACGGCGCCGAACCCAACCCCGACGCCGGGCGCGGCAGCAGAACCCTGGTTGTACCGGGAGTCAGGACGACCGCTTTCTGGCCCGCGGGGGTAACGATGCTGGTGGCCAGCTTCGCGATGCCCGGGAACTTCGCCAGAAGCTGCACGTCCACCCACTGCAATGCCGACGGCTTGCCGCAGCGGAACTCCCAGGACGCTTCCAGATCCGAGTGCCCGTCGGCGCCAAACTCCGGGGGCGATACTCCTGCCGAAACCATCCGGCAGTTGGCCTCTGGTGGCGTCAGGAACAGGGCATCGCCGACCCGCAGTACGTCCAGCGCCCTGGCCAGCACCGCGTTCTGCTCCGGGGTGGAAGGCTTGTGCTCGAAGCCGATGAGGTTGGCTGCCGGGCCGTCCAGATCAATGGCCATGTCGTTGCCATCCACGGCGATACCCACGCTGCTGCTGCCATGCTCGTGCTTCCCGGCAGAACGGGTTTCCGCCAGCAGTCGTCCGGAGGTGGCCATGGTGGTGACCAGCAAAAAACTGAGAATGATCTTCCGCATTGTTCCCTGACTCCCTGATTGGTTGCGGCCACCGGGCGGCCCCGTAGCCGGGGTGCCTGCGTTCCAGCAAGACGCGCTCTGACGGGGTTAGGAGGCTGGCGGACCCCGGGGCGAGGGCCAGGTGGGAGCAGTCGGGGTATCGGCAAGCGTCATGGACCGAACCGGTGCGTGCCTGGCCGGTGGTGGGGTACCGGCGGCAACCGCCGGCGCGACCCCCTGCTGCAGGGAGCCGAGCTGCAGGCAGACGCCGCAGTTCCCGTCGTCGGAATGAACGGCGCCGTGGGCTATCTCGGTGATGGGCAGCAACAGCGCGAAATGGACAACCAGCGCGATGATGAGGAGTCGGCTGCGGCCTCGTGTGAGCATAAAATGACTATAACACCGCAAGGAGAATGCCCATGAGCACCGCCTATCGCTGGGTCGAGCCACCCTGGCCCCTCACTGAACTGCCCCGCGACCAGCTGGAAGACCGCATCCAGCAACTGCTGGGCGTCTCCAACATGTGCGTAATGGCTACCGTGACGGCGAAGGGCCAGCCCATCGCCAGCCCCATTGAGTTCTATGCCGACGGGCTGGATCTCTACATGCTGCCCGACCCCGGCACGCCGAAAGTCAAAGCGCTGCAGCGCGACCCCCGCATCTCGGTCGCGGTGCACGGCGCGTATCACGGCTGGCACAGCGCCCGGGGCGCCCAGATCTTTGGCACGGCCCACATCATCGAGCCCCACGCGCCTGGCTGGGACCGGGGGATGAAGATCTTCCGCTGGCACGAGTGGATGAGCGATCTCGCCATGGACACCAGCAAGCCCTTTGAGCGGCAGGTGCTGAAGGTGGTTCCCGAGCGGATCCTCTACACCGAGACCTGGCTGTGGAAGCTGGGCTTTGGTGCGAAGCAGAAATGGCTCAAGGCCGGCTAGCGTGGCGTCGTCAATACATGAGTATTGACGAATGTGCGCCACTCGCCTATCCTCGGCCCCATGAGCGCCAGCCCCAAGACAGCCCAGCTGCAGATTCGGGTTTCAGCTGCAGAAAAGGCTGCCATCCAGCGTGCGGCCCGGCGGGCCGGCATGGATATGTCGGCTTTTGTGCTGGGCCGACTGTTGCCCCCGTTGAGCGCACGTTTTCAGGAACTGACGTCAGCTTGCGGCGAGCAGGAGGCTGCTGGCCGGTTTGCACTGGCCGAACTGAACGCCTTTCTTTCCGGACTCGCCGATGGCGAGCTACGGGACGCGGTCTTGTCGGGGCCGACGGCCCGCCTTGCCGACATTCCGGCCAACTACATTGCGGCCATGGTGGAAGAGGCTTGCGGGAGGCGTGGTATTGAGGTGCCCGCGTGGACTGGCCAGATCGCGCCCCTGGTTAGCCCGTTCTTTGGTTCCCAGCTGGAGAGCCTGCGGCTCTACCTGCTGACGCACTCGCCGCCCACCTTCCGGCGCCGCAATATTTTCATCGACGCCAGCATCGGCGCGCGGGTCTGAAATGCCTGCCCTTACTGATGCGGATCTGCGCCGGCTGTTCGCCCTGCTGAACGAGGAGTTGGGCAAGGCGGGCACCGAAGGCGAACTGTTCCTCGTGGGCGGCGCGGTGATGTGCCTGGCCTACGCCGCGCGGCCATCTACCCAGGATGTGGATGGCGTGTTTCGCCCGGCACGGCAGGTGCGCGAGGCGGCCGCACGGGTGGCGCAGCGTGCAGGTATGCAGCCCGACTGGCTGAACGATGGCGTGAAGGGTTTTTTAAGTGAGCGCGGCGAGTTCAGCGCGTTCCTGGCGCTGGACCACCTGCGGGTCATGGTGGCGCAGCCCGGGTACCTGCTGGCGATGAAATGCCTGGCGATGCGGATCGGTGCGGAGTTCCACGACGAGGACGACGTCCGCTATCTGCTTCGGCACCTGAATATCGCGGCCTTCGAAGACGCCATTAAGACCATCACCCGCTTCTATCCGCTGGAGCGCTTCCCGCAGAAGACCCTGTATGCCCTGGGTGAACTGCTGCCGAAACGGGAATGAGTCGATGAGCGCTGCGAGTGACCTCTTGCGCCAGGCTATGGCCCTGCACCGGGCGGGGCGGGTGCAGGAGGCGGACGCCCAGTACTCCGCCGTCCTGCGCGTCGAGCCGGCCCAGCCCCATGTCCATGTCCATGCCCAGGCGCTCCGTCTCCAGGGCATCCTGGCCCGGGACCTCGGCGATCTCGAGCGTTCGCTCAAGCTGCTGCGCAGGGCCACCGACGCGGCGCCGCTGGATCCCGAGCCCGCCGCTGAGCTGGGCCTGAGCTATCTGGCCAGCGGCTATCTGCACCTGGCCGAAGCCGCCTTCCGCAAGGCCCTGGCCCGGGATCCCGACTCCACGAAGGCGCTTGCCAATCTCGGCGCGCTGCTGCAGTACCGGGGTCATATAAAAGAGTCCATCGAGTGTCATCGGCGGGTGCTCGGGCTGGACCCGGACGATCTCGAGGTGCGCTGCAATCTGGCCACCACGCTGGTCGAGGCCGGCCGGGGCGAGGAAGCAGTGGCCGAGTGCGACCTCGCGCTGGCTGGGTTCCCGGACCGCCCGGCGCTGCTGGCCACCAAGGGTGCGGTGCTCGTGGGCCTCGGCCAGTACGCCGCTGCCCTGCCGCTGCTCGAAGCCGCCCTTGCGACCGGCCCGGACGACATGGCGCTCATCAACCTGGGCCTCGCCCATCAGCACCTCGGCCAGGCCGAGGAGGCCAGGGCTGCGCTGGACACGGCAGTGCGCGTCAACCCGGACAACGCGCGGGCCACTGCCGATCTCACCACGCTGCTGTCGGTGGCCGGCCGGAGTAGTGAGGCGCTGCGCCTGAGTGCGGACTTTCTGCAACGCCATCCGGGTGAACGGCTGGTGCTCGCGGCCCGCGGGGTGGCCTTGCGGGACGCCGGCCAGTCCGACGCGGCCCGGGAACTTGTCGACCTGGAAAGACTGGTGAGAATTCGCGAGCTGCCGGTTCCCCGCGGGTACGCCGACCACGCGGACTTCAATGCCCGGCTCGCGGACCTGCTGCGGGCGGATTTCTCCCTGCTGGCGAGTCCGCTGAGCAAAGCTACCCGGGGCGGTGCCCAGACCGGCGAGCTGGATCCCGATTCATCGCCCGTGCTTGGTGCGTTCCGGGACACACTCAATGCGGAGTTGGGTCAGGTGATCGCGGAGTTACACCGGGAGGGCTTTGGCCGGCACCCGGCCATGGCCTGGGCTGCGGACCGCTGGACGCTGCGGATCTGGGGCACGCTGCTCGGCCCGGGAGGCCACCAGCTGCCCCACCTGCACCCGCTGGCCTGGCTGAGCGGGGTCTACTACGTGGCGGTTCCCCCGGGACTGGGTGATGACGGTGCTCTGGAGTTCGGCGAGCCTCCCGCCCGCATCCAGTTCCAGACCGAACCGGACCGGCGCCGGGTGAGCGCGACGCCCGGGCGGCTCGTGCTGTTTCCCTCCTGGTTCTGGCATCGCACGCTGCCCTTTGCCCAGCCGGGGGAACGGATCAGCGTAGCCTTTGATGTCATGCCCTCTTTAAACCCACCAGCAACCTGAGTGTGCTGTTGCACTCAGAATACTGAGGGCTGCTGAGAGAGTTGGTCGAACACCGGGAAATGTGGCATGCGTTCGTGTAGGGCGGTCCAGATCAGCGCCGCCGGACGGGAAGCAAGGCCGGCGACTATCCGGCGGAGGGGTCGCCCGCGATAGAGCCAGTCCTGCTCCGGCACAGGGATCGGGTGCAGGGGCTCCGCGACAACCGAACCGGCCCGCTCGATGCCGACGAGTAACTCGCTCTCCCGGGCATCCCGCTTCCGGGCCTGAAAGGTGCGCTCCTGATTCACGACGAAGGTGTCATCGCGCGTGTGCAAGGCCTCCCAGAGCACCGGGCGTCCGGGGCCTGCAAAGTGCATTCAGGCCGAGACGCTGGGGCGGGCCGCCACCCGCTCGTACCAGCGCTGGAGGGCCGGCCTTTTCTGCATCGGCTGGATCTCAACCCAGCCGGCGAACTCCGCTGTGACAAACAGGCTGATGTCGGCAAACGAGAACTCGCCACCGGCCAGGTACTGGTGGCGCTCCAGCTGATGCGCGACCCGGTCGAAGAACTGCTCCGTGCGTTGCCGGCCCCGCGGGACAAGTGCCGGAATCTGCGGGTAGGGTACTGGCCCCGGAAACACGTGGTCCCTGAACCCGGGTGAGAGGTTGCGCAATACCTCGGTGACCGCCGGCAGGCCCTCGTTCTCCACGATGTTCGTCCACATGAGGGTCAGCGCTTCCTGGCGCGGCGTACCGCCAAACAGCCGCGGCTCCGGTTGCAGGAACTCCAGATACCGGCAGATGGCGAGACACTCGGTAAGGTAGGTGCCGTCCTCGGTTTCCAGCACCGGCACCGTGCCGCCCGGGTTGATGGCCATGAATTCCGGAGACAGCTGTTCCATCCGGAACAGGTTGACGCTCACCCGGGGGATCCGGAGCTGTTTCTCAGCCAGGAAGATGCGCACCCGCCGGGGGTTGGGCGCCCTGTCGAAGTCGAAAAGTCGCATGGCCATAGTGGGATTCTAGGGTGTTTGGCGGGCTGATGCCCGGCGGGCCTGCACTTCCGCCATGCACACCGGCAGTCCAGCGTGTAGCATCTCCAGCCCGCCGCCACCCCCTTCCACCCCAGGATTGCCCCCTTGATTACCACGGCCAATATCACCATGCAGTTCGGCGCCAAGCCCTTGTTCGAGAACGTCTCGGCCAAGTTCGGCGAGGGCAATCGCTACGGCCTGATCGGCGCCAACGGCTGTGGCAAGTCCACCTTCATGAAGATCCTCGGGGGCGATCTTGTGCCCTCGGCGGGCAACGTGGCTCTCGACTCAGGCATCCGCCTCGGCAAGTTGCGCCAGGACCAGTTCGCTTTTGAAGAGTTTGCCGTGATCGACACCGTGATCATGGGCCACGCGGAACTCTGGCCGGTGCGCCAGGAGCGGGACCGGATCTACTCCCTCCCGGAGATGAGCGAGGAAGACGGCATGCGGGTCGCCGACCTGGAAACCCAGTTTGCCGAGATGGATGGCTACACGGCGGAGTCCCGGGCGAGCGAGCTCCTGCGCGGCGTGGGCATTCCGCCGGAGCTGGATGCGGGCCTGATGAGCGAGGTGGCGCCGGGCTGGAAGTTGCGCGTGCTGCTCGCCCAGGCACTGTTCGGCAAACCGGATGTGCTGCTCCTCGACGAGCCCACCAACAACCTGGACATCAATTCGATCCGCTGGGTCGAGGAACTGCTGAACTCCCGGGACTGCACGATGGTGATTATTTCCCACGACCGGCACTTTTTGAACAGCGTCTGCACCCACATGGCGGACCTGGACTACGGCGAGCTGCGCCTCTATCCGGGCAACTATGACCAGTACATGACCGCCTCCACGGTGGCCCGGGAACGCCTGCTGGCCGACAACGCGAAGAAAAAGGCCCAGATCGCCGAGCTGCAGACCTTCGTCAGCCGCTTCTCTGCCAACGCGTCGAAGGCGCGGCAGGCCACCTCCCGGGCCCGGCAGATCGAGAAGATCGAGGTGGTGGAAGTGAAGCCCTCGAGCCGGGTGAGCCCCTTCATCCGCTTTGACCAGGCCCGCAAGCTCTACCGCCAGGCGCTGGAGGTCGAGGGGCTGACCAAGGGCTACGACGGCGTGCCCTTGTTCAAGGGTCTCCAGCTCAAGGTTGAGGTGGGGGAGCGGATCGCGATCATCGGCGCGAATGGCGTCGGCAAGACGACCTTGCTGAAGTGCCTGATGCAGGAAGTGACGCCGGAGAAGGGCACGATCAAGTGGTCCGAGAATGTGGCCCTGGGGTACGTGCCCCAGGATCGTAATGAGGACTTTGCCAGCGACCTCACGCTCTTCGACTGGATTCGCCAGTGGCAGCAGAAGACTGACGATGAACAGGCGCTAAGGGCAACCCTCGGCCGCATGCTGTTTTCGAAGGACGAGAGCCGGAAGTCGGTCAAGGTGATTTCGGGTGGCGAGGAAGGCCGCCTGCTTTTCGGCAAGGTGATGCTCCAGAAGCCGAATGTGCTCCTCATGGATGAGCCGACCAATCACCTGGACATGGAATCCATCGAGGCCCTCAATCTGGCCCTGGAAAACTATCCCGGCACACTCATCTTCGTCAGTCACGACCGGGAGTTCGTGGGCTCACTGGCCACCCGGGTGATCGAGATGAAGACTGATGGCATCGTGGACTTCCACGGCGGCTACGACGACTACCTCCGCAGCCAGGGTGTGGGGGAGCCGCAGCTGCCGAGGCGGATGAGCCGCTAAGCCTGCAGCGGCTACCTGGGCAGGAGCGCCGTCAGGCGCGATGGGCGATCGTCGCGGCGCTCGACCTGCTCTTCACCGGCATTTAGCGCAACAAATGGAAGGTCCGTCAGTGCAAAAGACCTCCACCCTCGCTTGAAAAGCCTGGGTCAACCATCGGTGGAGCGGAACACCCTGCTGACTGCTCAGAGCCGGAGGTCAGGCATCCGCTTGACTGCCGGTTTCGCCAGCCACGAGGGGCACAGTGCCTCAATCACCGCCATCAGATCGTCGAGCACCGTGAAAGCCTCCGCCGCAGAGACTGCGGGGCGTTTGTATGCCGCTTGGTGCTCGGCCACGCGAAAGGCAGTCAGCGGCGTGGGCGGGTCAGCGTGCCCTGGTGAGGAGTTCGTCAAGCAGGTCCTCCTTGTCAAACAGGCGGAAGTAGTGCCGGACCAGAGTGAGGTCCACCGTTTCCCGGTTGGCTGCAAGTAACGCCCGGATATCTTCCAGATCCTGGCTCCGGCGGGGATCGTTGACGAGCCCCTGAAGTTTGAACGCGATCAGCCCCTCCAGACTCACCACCCGTAGTTCACCAAATGGCGTTTGGTGATTCACCGCTCCGGCCAGCAGGTCCATAGCCGCAGGACGACTGGCGTAGAGGAAGTCCACGCGCTCATCGCCGCGAACGTAGGTTGCAGCGTCAGCGCCCCGATGCAGGCACTCGTACCCGAGGGAGCGAATTGCCCCGTCGATGGACTCGGCCAGGCGGGCATCGATCAGCAGATCCACGTCGGTCGTCGCCCGGATTACCCGGTACGGGGCAAGTGCAAGACCGCCAATCAGGGCACTTGCAGCCCCGAGGTCATCAAGACAGCGGATAACTTCCTGGATCTGCCTGCCCAGCCGGGAAACGGGTGCCATGGCGCGATGGTGCCTAGGTCCGGGCACCAAGTCGACCGCGCAACGGGACCCGTAGGAGCGCCGTCAGCCGCGACCCACTCCGGCGGTACGGGGGGCGGTCGCGGCTAAAGCCGCTCCTACGGTGGCGGTGACCGCGTCTTTTCCCGGCAGCAGCGGCACCGCATCCAGCACCCAGTTGCCAGACGTGCGCCGGTCGGGGCAGGGGATGGCGTAGGCGACGTCGCCGGCATCCGCCCGCAGCTTCTTCAGGTCGACGCGCCAGCCGCGGTCTTCCCACTGGCCCAGATATTCCCGGAATTTCACGACCCCCTGATCGGTGGGCAGCAGGATCTCCTTGATGTTGCTCTCGGGCGTGCGGATGGGATTGAGGTGCATCAGCACCGCAATATCCTCGTTGGCCACTTTCATGTTGGCGTCGTAGGCCCGGGAATCCATCTTCGGATCCATCATGCAGTTGCGCGTGTTGATGAAGTAGACCCGGGTGTGGGCCTCGTCCACCGGCGCCTCGAAGAAGTACTGGTGAAACGAGTTGGTGGCGCTGAAGTTGATCCAGGTTTGCAGGTGATTGGGGCCGTGACTCCCCGAACCGGCCCGGACGCCACTCTTCGAGGCGCGCAGGCCCGTGAAGTCGGATTGCTGGTGAGTCTTCTCGTCGAAGGCCACGAAGAACTTCGTGCCCCACTCGGAGTTTTCCAGGTTCAGGCCGTACTTCAGGTAGTCCGGCTCCATACCCGGTGACCCCTGGGACGGATGGACGAATTCGTTATGGGCGGGATCCAGGCCGTTTTCCATGGAGCGTTCGAAGTACAGATCCAGTTCGATGATCGTGACCGGGGTTGCCCGCCAGCCTTCCTGGTCCCACTCCGGAATCGTGTAGATGGGTGGCCGCTCGGCTGCCGGCAGGTCACCGAGGAAGGCAAACACCAGGCCGTACTTTTCTTCGACGGGATAGTTGTCGATCTTGGCCCGGGACGGCAGCTTCGCATCCGCACCCAGGGACGGTATGGTCTTGCACTTGCCACCGGCTTCGTACCGCCAGCCGTGGTAGGGGCAAACGATGCAGTCGTCCTTGACCGTGCCCTTGCTGAGTGAGGCCCCCCGGTGGACACAGGTATCGCTCATCACGTGAGCCGTGCCTTTGGAGTCCCGCCAGGCGACGAAGGGCAGGCCCAGCAGCCGGACGCTCGCCGGCTTGTCCGTCACGTCTTCCGTCCGGCCGACGGGATACCAGAAATTGATGTACATGGAGACCTACTCGCAACTACGGGATAGGGATATTTCGTCAGGACTTGGTCAAAGGATTCGGCAATAATCCGGGGGAACATATCCCAAGGAGTCCCGGCAATGCAAAAGACCTCCACCCTGAAGCCCTTTGCAAAGGGTGACATTTTTCTGGGCTGCACCTACCTCAACAACCCTGATGACGATCACATGGGGGAGGGGCGCATCCTCCAGTTCGACAAAAACTGGATCGCGAAGGGCACCTGGTACACCAGCGGCACCCGCTACTTCATCGTCGGCTGCACGGTGGCGCCGGACGGCACCCTCTGGGGCTTCGACTGCCACGACCACATCGCGGTGCGGGCCACTCCCGATGGCAAGGAATTGCCCCCCTGGGACTCGGGTCGCTCCTTCGGCAGCGTCAGCTGGGACCAGGCCGGCAATCACTACTTCGGTGAGTACTTCATCGGCAAGGAAATCTGGAAGGGCACCAGCGCCAAGTTTCTTGCGGATGGCACGCTCGGTGTCGGACACATCTACCAGTACAGCCCCGACCTGAAGCTGCTGGACGATTACCCCACCGAGTACGCGCCGGAGCCGACCCGCTTCAAGGGCGTCACCCACTCCACGCTGCACCCGTCCGGCGAGTTCATCACCTACACGACGGAGACTGCCCGCCGTCTGATGCGGTACGACCTGCGCAATCGCCGCCAGCTGCCGGACCTCGCCGGCTACCCCGACGCAGATCCCTACGATCGCACCGACAAGCGCTGGTTCATCGCCGTGGCCTATCTCCCTGATGGGCGGCTGCTGTGCACCGTCGCCGACGGACTCGCGGTGTATGACGAGGCCGGCAAGGTCCTGCAGCACATCCCGCTCCCCGGCTACGGCTGGGCCCAGGTGACGCCCGATGTGGACCCGCGCTACGCGCTGGCCGCCAACGTCTGGACCGGGGTTGCCGCGCGCATCGACCTCCGGGAGGAAAAGATCGTGCAGCAGATGGACGCCGGCTTCACGGCGCCCTTCCGTTCCCTGGCCGGGATCGCCGTGTTCCGGGGATGAACCCCAGGCGCCTGACCGGCCTGACCGGCCTTTTCCTGGTGCTCATTCTCGCCCTGCCGGGTTGTGCCAGCGCACCGTCCCGGGACGGCGAGCTGGTCCTGGTGGCCGGTGCTTCTGGTCGGGCCGGCCGCTATGTGCTCCAGCGCCTCAAGGAGCAGGGCATCCCGTTGCGGGCCATGACCCGCAGCCGGGCCGCTGCCGGGCAGCGCCTGGGCCCGGATTTTGCCGGAGTCGATTGGGTGGAGTGCGACGTCCGTGATCCGGCCCAGGTTGCAGTTGCCATGCAGGGCGTCGGGCGGGTCATCAGCGTCATCGGCGCCAACACGGTGGGCGACGATAACAGCGCGGAGTTCGTCGACTACGGCGGGGTCCGCAATCTGGTGGCCGCTGCCCGCCAGGAGCAGGTGCAGCACTTTGTGCTGCTCACGGCGATCGGCGTGACCGATCCGGCCCACCCCTTCAACAAGGCGACGAAGGGGGCCCTGGGCTGGCGCCTGAAGGGGGAGGACTACCTCCGGGCCAGCGGCCTCACCTACACCATCGTCCGGCCCGGGGGGCTCGTGAATCAGCCGGCCGGCCAGCAGGGCCTGCGTCTCGATCAGGGGGACAACTGGCGGCCCCTGCTGCGCAGCACCTTATCCCGGGACGATCTGGCCCTGGTCCTGATTGAAAGTCTCAGCCAGCCTGGGGCCCGCAACGTCACTTTCGAACTGGTCAATGACCCCAGTCTTGCCCCCGGCGCCTGGCGCCAGCGTTTCGCCACCCTCAAACCCGACCCCAATTAAGAAATCTTAAGTTCCCCGCAACGCTCCCGCGATGGGGCGGGGTCCACTATTGCCCCGTGCTCTGGTGAGTCACCCCCTCCCCAGGCACGACGTGTATAGCCAACCTGGACTTTCGACGACGTGACTGAGTGGCACCGGTGGGTGGGCAAGCGGGCACAGCCTGAACTCTGCCCCCCTCTGTCTCAGGCGATGACGGCTCCGCCGCCCGCCGGTGTCACGAACCGGGCCTGACTCCGGATACTATCCAGGTTGCAGTTTTGTCCTCCCCTTCAAAATTTCCATCTGAAAGATCCAGGATCTTATCCATGCGCTACCAAGTCCCTCTCGTGCTCGTCGCCGTGACCGCCGCCCTGATGCTCGGCAGCGCCCTGTCTGGGCCTGCCGTCTCCGGACCGGCCGAGCCGGGTACGGTGTCAGCCAACCCGGTGCTGGCCGCCGCGCCGGTGACAGCCCCCACCCAGGCACCGGAGGCGCAGCCGGGACTCCCGAACTTCAAGGCCATCATCAAGCGCAATCAGGCGAGCGTCGTCAACATCAGCACCACCCAGAAGGCAGACGAGGGTGCGGGCATGAGTGGCCTGCCGGAGGGCCTGCCACCGGGCATGGAAGAGCTCTTCCGTCAGTTTCGCGGGATGCCGGGTCCCCGCTCCGGACCAGGCCCGCGGGAAGGTAACTCCCTGGGTTCAGGCTTCATCATTTCTGCCGATGGCGAGATCCTGACCAATGCCCACGTGGTCGATGGCGCCGACGAGATCATCGTGAAGCTCGCCGACAATTCCGAGAAGAGGGCCAAGGTCATTGGTCTCGACAAGGCTTCAGACGTTGCCCTGCTCAAGATCGACGCTACGGGGCTGCCGGTCGTGCAGGTCGGCGATTCTTCGCAGCTCGAAGTGGGCGACTGGGTGCTGGCCATCGGTTCGCCCTTTGGTCTGGAGCACACCGCCACCCAGGGCATCGTCAGTGCCTTGGGCCGCAGCCTGCCGGATGGCAACTACGTGCCCTTCATCCAGACCGATGTGGCCGTCAATCCGGGTAACTCCGGCGGCCCGCTGTTCAACACCCGGGGCGAAGTCGTGGGGAT
Source organism: Arsukibacterium tuosuense (assembly GCA_945872065.1). Lineage (GTDB taxonomy): Bacteria > Pseudomonadota > Gammaproteobacteria > Steroidobacterales > SHZI01. Next base: position 14,134 of record CAMBYH010000009.1, on the reverse strand, counting down.
CAACTCCCAGATCTACAGTCGCAGCGGTGGCTACATGGGCCTCTCTTTCGCGATTCCCATCAACACTGCCACCAGCGTGGCGCGGCAGCTGGCCGCTACGGGCAGCGTGCAGCGGGGCTGGCTGGGCGTGGGCATACAGACCCTGAACGGGGACCTCGCCAAATCCTTCGGACTGGACACGCCCGCGGGCGCGCTGATCGGCCAGGTCGACAAGACCGGACCTGCCAGCAAGGCGGGGCTGAAGCCGGGCGATGTGATCCTTGCGTTCAACGGGGTGCCCATCGGCCAGTCAGCGGATCTGCCCCCGCTGGTGGGTGAGACCCGGCCCGGTACCGAGGTTGCACTGACCGTGTGGCGGGACAAAAAGTCCCGCGAGATCAAGCTGACTGTCGCCCAGCTCAAGCCTGCGGAAGGCGAAGTAGTGGCCGCCACCGAGAAGGAGGACCAGAAGCCCGGCATCCTGAACGTCCAGGTTGCCGCCCTCACGGCGGAACAGCGCCAGCAGACGGGCATCGAGACCGGCGGCGTGCTGGTGGTCGGCGTCTCTGCCGGCCCGGCAGCCCGGGCGGGCGTGAACGCCGGCGATATCATTCTCCAGGTTGGTGATCAGCTGGTAAGCAGTCCTCAGGAGCTGGCCGGTCTTGCCGGCAAGCTGCCCAAGGGCCAGCCCATTCCGTTGCTGATTCAGCGCAATGAGGGCCGGATATTCCTGCCACTGACGATCACCGGGTAGGACCTGGGGGTCGCCCCCGGGCGGGCTGGCCTGGAGCCGCAGCTGCTAGGATTCAGCGATGAATCTGCTGCTGATAGAAGACGACCGGGACGCCGCAGGCTACCTGGTCAAGGCGCTGACCGAAGCCGGCTACCGGGTAGATCACGCGGCCGACGGCCGCGATGGGCTCTTCCGGGCGACGGAAAATCAGTACGACGGCATCGTGGCCGACCGGATGTTGCCGTACCTGGACGGGCTGACGATCATCGAGATCCTGCGCAAGCAGGGCAACCGCACGCCCGTCCTCATTCTGTCCGCCCTCGGTTCCGTGGATCACCGGGTTGAGGGCCTGCAGGCTGGCGGTGACGACTACCTGACCAAGCCCTTTGCCCTGGCTGAACTGCTGGCCCGTATTGAAGCGCTGCTGCGCCGGGGCCAGATCGCGCCTCTGCCCGAAATGAAGCTGCGGCTCGCAGACCTGGAAATGGATGTCCTGGCGCGCACAGTCACCCGGGGCGGACGTCGCATCGAGCTGACGGCCCGGGAGTTCAAGTTGTTCGAGTACCTGCTGCGCCGGGCAGGGCAGGTGGTCACCCGGACGATGCTGCTCGAAGGCGTCTGGGACCTGCACTTCGATCCGCAGACCAATGTCATCGACGTGCACCTGAGCCGGCTGCGCCAGGCTGTGGACAAGGGTTTCGACAAGCCCCTCATTCACACCGTGCGTGGTGCCGGCTATACGCTACGGGCCGACTGACGTGCGCACCTCGGCGCTGCGACTGTCGGTGGTCTATGCGGCCAGCTTTGCCGCGGCGCTGGTGGCGCTGGTCTTTGTCATCTACCTGCTCACCACGCGCTTTATCAACACCGAGGTTGATGCCGTCATCGAGCGCGATGCCCTGGGCCTCCTCGAGGCCTACGGCCGCAGCGGCACCCCGGGGATCATCAGCGAGCTGAACCTGCGGGCCAGCACCTTCAGCCGCATCAACGCGGTCTATCTCCTGACCGATGGTGAAGGCTTTGTCATTGCCGGCAACCTGCCGGCCTGGCCGATGATGCGGGGACGGGACGGGCGCTGGGCGGAATTCGAGATTGAACTGCGGGAGGGTGGCATCGAGACCGACCGGCCCGTGCGCGCCCTGGTGCTGGACCCCGCGCCCGGAGTGCGGCTCCTGGTGGGCACGGACCTGAGCGACCGGCGGGATCTGGGGCGCCGGTTTGCGGTCGCTGCGGCCATTGGCACCCTGCTTGTGACCCTGCTCGCTCTGGGAATAGGCTACCGGCAGAGTCAACGCATTCTTGCCCGGGTAGAAGCAGTGAGCCGCAGTTGCAAGGAGATCGTCAGCGGCAATCTGGCCCGCCGCCTGCCGCTGGCGGGGGACGACGACGAGTTCGATACCCTGGCAGTCGAGGTGAACGCGCTGCTGGCCCGGCTGGCCCGGACCACGGAGATCCTCCGGACAGCACTGCACAGTGCAGCCCATGACCTGCGCAGCCCCATGCACCGGATGCGCCTGCGGCTGGAGCAGTCCCTGTCTGCCAGCGACGAGAGTGGAGCTGCGGACCAGACCAGGCCGGAGACCCTGGAGCAGACGCTGCGGGATGTGGACCACATGCAACGGGTGCTCACGGCGCTGCTCCAGATCGCCGAAGCTGAGAGCGGCACGGTTGGCGCCCTGCCGGAGCCTGTGGCCCTGGACACCATGCTGGGCGAGCTTGGGGAGCTCTACCAGCCCCAGGCGGAGGAGCAGGGCGTTGAGTTGTCCGTTACCTGTGCAACCGGGAGTTCCGTACTTGGGCATCGCCAGCTCCTCGCCCAGGCGGTGGCCAACCTCATCGACAACGCCCTCAAGTTCACTCCGGCTGGCGGTCGTATTGAGCTGCGCACCCGCGTCGCGGAGGGTCGGCTCATCATCTCCGTTACTGATTCCGGTCCCGGCATACCGGCGGATGAGCGCGCCCGGGCCGTGGAGCCCTTCGTGAGGCTCAGCAATGCACCGCCCCGGGATGGCTCGGGCCTGGGTCTGAACCTCGCCGCCGCGGTGGCGAGGCTCCACGGCGGCAGCCTGCGGCTTGAGGACAACCGGCCAGGGCTCGTTGCCCTGCTCGAGGTCCCTGCCGGAGTGCCAGTCAGTTGAACAAGACGAGGACTCTGCCAGCTCCAGGACTTGCGCCGTCGACCCGGGAGCAGCCGGCGGGTCTCAACGTCCGCCGACTCATCTGGATACGGATGATTGCGGTGCCGGGTTGCGCGCTGTGCCTCCTGCTGGCGCGGCAGGTCTACGACCTGCCAGTTCCCGCCCTGCAGATGCTGCTGATCGTGGTCGGTCTGTGCCTCTTCAACTTCTGGGTGTGGCTGCGGCACAAGGCGGCGGAGCCCGTCAGCGACCGGGAGTTCTTCATCCAGCTGCTGGTGGATCTTTTCGCGCTCACCAGTATTCTCTACTACACCGGTGGGGCGTCGAATCCGTTCGTCTACTTCTTCGTGCTGCCGATGATTATCTCCGCGGCGGCGCTTCCCCAGATCTACACCTGGATTATTGCGGGCCTGAGCGCCGTCAGTTACACGGTCCTCATGCTCTGGCGGGTCGAGGTTCCCGAGTTTATAAACATGAGCAGCAGGTCCGCCATGGACCTGCACGCGGCCGGAATGTGGGTGGGCTTCGTGGTCCTGACCGTGCTGATTGCCACCTTCGTCGCCGCGATGGCCCAGACGGTCCGGGAGCGGGACCGCTACCTGGCCCGGTTGCGGGAGTCGGCACTGCGGGATGAGCGTGTGCTTGCCGTGGCCACCCTGGCCGCCGGTGCTGCCCACGAGCTGAGTACGCCGCTGGCCACCATGGCCGTGGTTACGGGGGAGATTGCCCGGGAGTACCCGGCCGCGACTCACCCGGCCCTCTACCAGGACATCACAGTTCTCCGGGACCAGATCGCCCGCTGCAAGGAAGCGCTGTCCGTCATCTCGGCATCAGCGGGGGCGGCCCGGGCAGATACCGCCGAGTCTTTGTCTCTCGACCGCTTCGTCAGCCAGACGGTTGCAGAAGTCTGCCGACTGCGGCCGGGATGCAGCGTGCGCATCGAGCTCCCGGCCGCGTCCGGTGAACCACCGGTGCTGGCTGTCGAGCGCACCGTACGCCAGGCCTTGTTAAACATCCTGCATAACGCCGTCGATGTGTCACCCCGGGCCGTCCGGGTGAACTATGTCTGGGATGCTGTCAGCCTGACCATCAGTGTGATCGACCGCGGCGGCGGTATCCGCTCCGGTCAGCCCGGTTCACTGGACCGTCTGGGCATCTCGAGCAAGGAGGGGGGTCTCGGTCTCGGGTTGTTCCTTTCCCATGCAGCCATCACCCAGGCGGGTGGTAGTCTCGAGGCGGCGAACAACGACGAGGGTGGCACCACGGCGCGCCTGCGGCTGCCTCTCATGCCACCGATGGAGAGCTACGCGTGAAAACACTGGTTGTCGAAGACGATCCGGTATTCAGTGAGGTGCTGGCGACGGCCCTCCGTCGCCGGGGCTTCGACGTGACCGTAGCCCTGACCTGCGAGCAGGCGACCGCACTCATTGACGCCGCGCCGCCCGACCTCGCAGTGGTGGACCTGCGGATCGGGACCGGCTCCGGGCTAACACTGATCCCGCTGCTGACCCGGGGACCTCGCCCGGCGCGGACGGTGGTACTTACCGGCTATGGCAGCATCGCGACGGCCGTGGAAGCCGTGAAACTGGGTGCCAGCCAGTATCTGACGAAGCCGGCGGACATTGAGGCGATCGTTGCCGCGCTGACGGCCCCGGATGCCCCAGCCCCGGGGCCACTGCCTGACACGCCGCGACCGCTGTCCGTCAAGCGCGTGGAGTGGGAGCACATCCAGAGGGTGCTGACGGAGAACCAGGGCAACATCTCCGCCACGGCGCGGGCTCTCGGCGTCCATCGCCGGACCCTGCAGCGGAAACTCCAGAAGCGCCCGGTCCGGCGGTAGCGTCGCCCGTAGGAGCGCCTTCAGGCGCGATTCCTATCGATCGCGCCTCAAGGCGCTCCTACGGGCGCCCCGACGGGTGCTCCCACGGGAAAGGACTTCGGGAACGGCTTCAGACGCGTCAGCATCAGCCCCGCGACAATCAGCAGCGCCGCGTGCACGTAGAGGATTTCCGTGTAATCCCCGTAGTGCTCCACAGCCTGGGCCGTCAGCAGCGGGCCGATGCCGGCGCCGGCAGAGTAGGCGCTGTAGAACCAGGCGTAGATCCGGCTGAAGTACTTCAGGCCGAAGTAACGGCTGGCGAGAAAGGCTGTGACGTCCACTTCGGCACCGGCTGCGAGCCCCGTGAGCATCCCCGCTAGAAACGCCGCCGTGCCGCTGGCACCGGAAGCCAGCAGGATGATGCCGACGACGGGTCCCACGAGAAAGGTGATCGCCACCCGCGGGGCGAAGAAGCGGTCCATCAGCATGCCCGCGCCGAGGCGGCCGACGATGAGGGCCGCCGCGACCAGGGACTGGGCCTGGGCCGCGCGCATCGGCTCCACATCCCGCAGGACCAGCATCGGCACGAGATGGAGGATCAGGCTCTGTATGCCGATACCGATCAGCAGGAAAGCCCCGAGCATCAGCCAGAAATGGCCCTGGCGCAGGGTCTCGGCCAGCGTGAAACCCGTCTGTGCCGGCACCTCCGGTACCACGCCCTGCACCGCTTTGGGTTGCTCGTCCCCATCAGGCCGCAGGCCCATGGACTCCGGCGACTCCCTGACCACCAGGCCGATGGCCAGGATGCCCACGGTGGCCACCGCGAGTGCCACGATCACGTAGGCCGTCCGCCAGCCGTAGGCGGTGATCGCCCACTGGGAAAGCAACGGCCAGATGATGCCGCCGACCCCGAGGCCAGCGAGGGCCATGCCCAGTGCCAGGCCGCGCCGCCGGTCGAACCACACGGAAATCACCCGGGCAAAGGCCACGTGGGTGGTGCCAAGCCCAAGAATGGCGAGGGCGACGTACCGCGCGTAGAACGTCAGGAGGGATTCTGTCTGCGTCGCAAAGGACGCGATCACCGCGCCTTCCATCAGGAAGCCGAAGATGATGATGCGCCGGGCGCCGAAGCGATCGACCAGCGAGCCGATGAAAGGCGCCGCGATGGTGACCGCCGCCGTGACCAGGAGGAGGCCCGTGAAGGTCTGGGACGGGGTCCAGCCAAACTCGGCCCGGAGGGGACCCAGGAAGATGGAGAAGGTCGCGGTGATGACGCTGGCCAGTCCACAGGCCAGGCCCAGCCCGCAGGCGACCGCGACGTACCAGCCATAGAAAACTTTGCGCACTGTTCCTCAATAATAGTGTGGAACGCCACGGACCTGTTACCGCTAAACTGCTAATCTGCCGCCTGGTGAAAGCCCGGAGATCCCGATGCCCCGTCTAGTCCCGGCCCTGCTGCTGCTGTCCGTTTTCGCTTTGCCTGCGCAGTCAGTCCGTGCAGATAACGAGGTGTACGGGGGGCTCGGCGTCGGTTACTCAACCTTCAAGATCGACGCTCTGGATTTCGAGGGCTCCGCCTATGCCACCCGCGAGTTTCTCGGGCTGCGCTACGGCGATTACCTGGGCCTGGAACTTGGCTATATCGATTTCGGTACCGTCAAGGACCGGGTTGCGGTCCAGCAGGGTCAGCCCAGCCTTAATGACCGGGTCGAGACCTCGGGCTGGGACCTGGCGCTCCTCGGCTTCTACCCCATTGATTCGGGCCTGAAGGCCTTCGGCAAGCTGGGCGCCATTCGCTGGGAAAGCGAAGCGACCCTCGGGTCATTTCCCCTGCCCACCAAGGAGGACGGCACGGATCTGATGTGGGGCTTTGGCCTGGATTTCCGGGGCTCGGAACGCTTTCATGTGCGCATCGAGGCCGAGTTTGTCGACATTGAGTTCGCCAGCTCCTGGTGGGTGCTGACGACTTCCCTGATCTACGGGGTTCCCTTCGGGCGCTGAGGGGTTCGCGGAGTGTTTCGCGCCTAAAGGCGCTCCTACGGGCGCTCCTACAGGGCTGAACGCAGATTCCCCTGGCTGTCCTCCAGGAAGGGCAGCCACAGGATGCCGCAGAACCGGACGGTAATATCGCTGGCCTTCGGGCGCAGGCTGATCTCCTCCAGAACTTCGCTTTGGGCATCGACGCGACTTTCCAGCGCCGCGATTCCGCTCTCCACCTGCGCCTCGAGTTCGCTGATCTGGGCCCGCACCTCTGCCGCGGTTTCGGTAGCCCGCACCACATCACCAGACTGCCGTTGGACGTTGCCGGCCTTGCGCATGGCCGTGGAGACCCGACCCGCTGATGCTGCCGAGATGGCCTTGCGGCCGAACAGTGCGCCGAGGACGGCAGAACCTACCGACATAGCCGCGTCGATTTTGGACCCGGTGGCCTGCTCCTGCTCCCGGGAGATGGCCTGCTCCGAGCGGCGGAGGCGCTCCTGCAGGGTCGCGAACTTTGCGGCGTACTTCTGCCGGAGGGCGGCCGTGTCCCTGTCCCGCTGCTCCCGTGCTTCGTGCTGCAACCGGACGTGAAAGGTCACCTCCGTTTCCTCCGGACGGGAGACTGTTTTCAGAGTTGCGCTGCGCCGGAGAACCAGCGGCTGTTCCGTACGTACCCAGGTACGGAACTGGTCCTGTGCTGCCTTGAAGTTGCCCGCATCGCTGAACTCGGCAGCGAGACCGGCAAAGCTGGCAGCTGCGACCGGTTCCTTCACCAGAGTGGCAGTATCCAGCGGCAGGGATTCTGCAGTCCGCCAGTCGCCGGGACCGCTTGTCGCATCCAGCGCTACGGTCAGGTCCCGCTGGAGGTCGATGCCGTACTTGACGCTCGCGTAGGCCACCCGGGCAGAGCCAAGCAGGCGCGGCTGGTATACCAGGCGTTCCCCACTGCCGGCCCGCGTCCTGCCGACCGCGAACAGCACGGGAATCGACGGGTGCAGCAGGGGCCGACTGCCGGCTGGCGCTGCGCCGGTCCGTTGTGCCACCGCAGCGACGGGCAGGACGGGCAGGACGGGCTGGGGCGCTGCCGCTGCCGCTGCAGGCGTCCGGGTCAGCCGACGAATGTCTTCCCGGGTCAGTGGACCGCGGAGGTAGGCCATCGCCCAGCGGCTTTGGAGCAGCACAGGCGACTTCTCGTGGACGTTGTGCATGAGGAAGGTGCGCTTGCCCAGGGAGGCCAGGGTGGCATCGAGGCTGCCTGCGTCCAGGCCTTCAGTCGGGGCCGCGGCCAGGAGGCCGTCGCGGACCCGGTTCCGGTCCTGCTCGGTCTGGAGTCGGCCGATAAACCAGGTGCCGGCATTGGACAGGGCCTTGTAGTCCAGGTCCACGGGATTCTGGGTGGACAGCACCACCCCCAGGCCGAAAGCCCTGGCCTGTTTGAGTAGTGTCAGCAGCAGCAGCTTGGAGGGCGGGGCGGCAACGGGCGGCAGGAAGCCGAACACTTCATCCATGTACAGGATGGCGCGCAGTGACGAGGTGCCTGGCTGGGTCCGCATCCAGGCCACGATCTCGTTGAGCAGCAGCGTGACGAAGAACATGCGCTCGGCGTCACCGAGATGTGCAATGGACAGCACGCTGACTCGCGGTCGGCCGTCTGCCGTGAACAGCAGCCTGCCCGCATCCAGTGGCTCGCCCTCGGTCCAGGCCTTGAAGCCTGGCGCGGCCAGCAGGTTGTTGAGGCGCATCGCGAGGGCAAAGCGGTCTTTGGAGGGGTAGAAGCTCTCGAGATCGATGACGCCGATCTTGCTGATCCCCGGGTTCTGGATTGCACCGATCAATCCACCGAGATCCAGGTTCAGACCCTGTTGCCAGTGACTGTCCAGCACGGCGGACAGCAGGATGTGCTCGCGGCTCGTGATCGGGTCTGCCTCGATTCCCACGAGTGTCAGCAGGCCGGTGGCGACACTCTGCACGTGCTGGCGGTAGAGTTCCGCATCGCCCCGCAGCACCTCGCCGGGGGCGTTGAAGGAGCCCAGCACCGACAGGGGTAGTCCTGCCGTGCTGCCCGGGGTGTAAAGGGCAAACTCCGCGGCCCCGCGCAGGCGCCCGATGCGGTCCGGGCCCTGGCCCCAGTCGGCGAGACCCTGCCGCCACCGGGCAGCTTCCGCCGCCGCAAATTCCGGCGCGGTCTGGCCTGCAGCTGCCGCGTCCTGGGCGCCCACCCAGGGCTCGAAATCCGCAGGCCGTAATTCAGGAAAGGTCAGGAGCAGATTGCCGAGATCGCCCTTGGGGTCGATGGCGATGACGGGCACCTTGTCGAGGGCCGCTTCCTCCAGGAGGGCGATGCCGAGGCCAGTCTTGCCGCTGCCGGTCATGCCGATGATCACGGCATGGGTGGTCAGGTCCGGGGAGTCGTAGAGCACCAGTTCGTCCTGGAGCTTCCCGGCAGCGGAATCCCAGCGGCGCCCCAGGTAGAACGATCCCAGTTTCTCGTAGTCCTGCATGGCTGGTCTCCTGTAGGAGCGCCTTGAGGCGCGATCTGGATAGTAATCGCGCCTCAGGGCGCTCCTGCATTAACGTGCGAAGATGGACGCGCAGGCCACGTTCGGCCACAACCGCACGCGAGGAGGATCTGCCGGCTACCGGCCCGCAGGATATGGCAGGACCCGGTGACCTCGCGGGTGGCGCCGTAAAACTCCAGTTCGAAGGGCTCGGACATCTGGCTCGTGTTGCGATCTGCTGAGGTTGCAGATTAACCTATCGCGGAAGCGGGCCTTCCAGCAATAAAAAACGGCCCGTAAGTCAGAGCAATTTCAGTTACTTGGGGAGTGCGTCCATGCTGCAGGAATTCAAGGCTTTTGTGATGCGGGGCAATGTCGTTGATCTCGCCGTTGGCGTGATCATCGGCGCGGCGTTCGGGAAGATCGTCACGTCGCTGACCAACGATCTGATCCTGCCTGTGGTGGGCCTGGCGATGGGTAAGGTGGACTTCAGCAACCTCTTTATCAACCTCGGCGACGGCGCCTACGACACGCTGAAAGCGGCCACTGATGCCGGTGCCCCGGTGCTCAAGTACGGCGTCTTTATCAATTCCATTCTCGATTTTGTCATCCTGGCATTCATTATCTTCCTCATGGTGCGGACCATGAATCGCCTGAAGGCTGAGGCCCCACCGCCGGCCCCGCCAGGGCCAACCCCGGATCAGCAGTTGCTCACCGAGATCCGCGACGTGTTGAAAAGTCGCTGAACGCCATTGTTGTTGGCCCCCGGGGCGCAAGCCGCTGGGCTGCCGGCCACCCCTGGATCTACCGCACGGACGTCCGCCTGCCCCAGGGCCAGGAGACTGGCGCCATAGCCCCCGTGCAGGATGAGCGGGGGCGCTTCCTGGGCCAGGCCTGCGTTTCCCTGCAGTCGAAGATCACGCTCCGCCGGATCACGCGCTCGGAACAGCCCGTTGACGCGAGCTTCTTTCGTCAGCGGATTGCCGAGGCCGCAGCGCTGCGGCGGGCGATGTACCCGGGCGAGAGCACCTGGCGGGCGGTGCACGGGGATGGCGACGGCCTTCCCGGGCTGGTCGTGGATCGCTACGGCGACTATCTGAGCGTTCAGTTCCTGACTCCCGCCATGGACCAGCGGCGTGACCTGCTGCTGCCGCTGCTCGTGGAGCAGTTCGCCTGCAAGGGGATCATGAACCGCTCGGACGCGGGGGTACGGGCTCTGGAGGGCCTGACGCAGGAGAAGGGTTTGCTCTGGGGCGAGGTGCCGGATCCGGTGGTGATCCGCGAGGGTCAGCTGGAGCTGGGTGTGAGCCTGGAGCATGGCCAGAAGACCGGCAGCTTCCTGGACCAGCGGGAGAATCATGTCGTGGCGGGCCGCTACGCCCGGGGTCGCGTTCTCGACTGCTTCAGCTATATCGGCGGCTTCGCCCTGCAGATGGCCCGGCGGGCAGAGCGGGTGACGGCGGTGGACAGCTCCGAGCCGGCCTGTGACCAGATCCGGGCCAACGCCGCGCGTAACGGCATCACCAACATCGACGTGCTCGCGGCGAATGCCTTCGACTTTCTCCGCGCCGAGTTCGACGCCATGCGCCGTTACGACACGATCGTGCTAGATCCGCCAGCCTTCGCCAAGAACAAGGATGCAACGGCCGCGGGCCTGCGGGGCTACAAGGAAATCAACCTGCGGGCCATGCAGCTGCTCGGTCCTGGCGGCTACCTGATCACATCCAGCTGCAGTCATCACGTGGACGAGGCTGCCTTCGAGACGATGTTGCAGGCGGCTGCCGCCGATGCAGGGCGCGAGGTGCAGATCATCGAGAAGCGTGGCGCTGGCCGGGATCATCCGGTGCTGCTGGCGCTGCGGGAGACGCGTTACCTGAAGTGCTATGTGTTGCGAGTGGTGTAGGCGCTCCGCCCGGCAACGTCGGCACCGTGGTTGACCGCCACGCCGCAAACGGTGAGGATTAGAGGCATGCGATGGGAAGACGGACGGCGAAGTTCCAACGTCGAAGACCGGCGTGGGATGACCAGCCGGCCGGCCTTCGTGGGCGGCGGTCTGGGTACCATCGTCCTTATCCTGCTGGCCCTCTATTTCGGGGTTGATCCAACCTTCCTGCTGCAGAACGCGCCGGTAGGCCAGGTCGGCGAACAACAGTCGGCTGGGACCCCTGTCGGTGCTGACGGAACCCCCGCCCAGCCGGATGCTGCCTCAGACTTTGTTTCCGTCGTCCTGGCGGATACCGAGGACACGTGGACCGCCATCTTGGCCGAAGCCGGTCAACGCTATGAGGTGCCCAAACTGGTGCTCTTTTCCGATAGCGTCCAGTCCGCCTGCGGCAGTGCCCAGGCGGCCATGGGGCCCTTCTACTGTCCCGCTGACCAGAAGGTGTACATCGACCTCAGTTTCTACCGGGACCTCCGGGACCGCTTCCAGGCACCCGGTGACTTCGCCCAGGCCTACGTCATTGCCCACGAGGTCGGGCATCACGTGCAGAACATCACGGGGCTCTCGGCTCAGGTGCAGAAAGCCCGCCAGCAGGGCAGTGAAGTGGAGGCCAACGCGCTCTCCGTCCGGCTTGAGCTACAGGCCGATTGCTTCGCAGGCATCTGGGCCCACCGGGCCGACCGCACCCGGCAGATCCTGGAGACGGGCGACGTCGAGGAGGCCCTGACTGCCGCGAGCGCCATCGGGGACGATCGTCTCCAGCAGCAGTCCCGGGGCTATGTCACGCCGGATTCATTTACCCACGGCAGCGCCGAGCAGCGCGTCCGGTGGTTCAGGCAAGGACTGGACAGCGGCCAGCTCGACGCCTGCGACACGTTTGCCGCAAAAAGCCTGTAACGCCTGATCGCGCCGGTCGGCGCTCCTACCAGGGAATGACGCGCCCGTCCTTGTAGTCGAGGAACTCGCCGTTCTGGGCGGGCGTCAGGCCGGCGATCACCTTGATGATGCCCGCGACACTGTCGCCCGGCTGGCCGGCGCCGGGCTGCTTGAAGTTGCTGCCATAGCCCAGTTCACCCTTCACCGGCTTGGTGTCCACCGAGCCCGGCGAGATGGCGGCGATGATCACACTCTTCTTGGCCGTCTCATAGCCCAGCGTGTGCACGATCATGTTCAGTGCCGCCTTGCTGGCGCGGTACTCATACATCATCGCCATCTGTGGGCCTTCGGCGAAGGAACCCGCCTTGCTGGAGATGACCGCGATCTTTTTCTGACCGGACTTCTGTACCTGGGGGAGGAACGCGGCCACCAGCTTCGCGGGTCCCAGTGCATTGATCCGGTAACTGTTCATGGCCTCTTCGTAGTCGATGGTTGTCACCCCCTTCATGGCCGACATGTAGCGCGGCGTCTTGCCCGCGTTGCTCAGCAAGACGTCGATGGGCTGATCCTTGTACTGCAGGGCCAGGGCGTCGACGGCGGCATGGTCGGTGACGTCCAGCTTCTCAACGGTAATGTCCGGGTCGGCCTTCGCCAGGACCTGCAGGTCGGTCGCGCCGGGCACGTCGCGGACCGTGGCGATGATCTTCCAGTCCAGGGCCGAGTACTGGCGGACCAGCTCAAGGCCGATACCCCGGTTGGCGCCCGTAATCAGTACGACGGGCTTCACAGCGTCGGCCGCCTGGCTTAGGGCGGGCAGGCTGGCGGTGGCCAGCAGGGCGGCAATCACAAGTACAGCGGTGCGCATGGCGGTGCAGGTCTCAGTCAACGACGGAATATTGAGCTTCGGCGATGGGACCGGTACCGTCAAGGCTCGCAGGCCACTGCCCCGGCAGGTGGTTGCTGCCCGATGCCACGCACCACGCCGCCGGGTTGACATCTATTTAGTGCGATGCTAAATAGTTTGCCCGATGGCAAATTCCCAGAGAACACTGGCAGGCAAGGATGATCCGCGCAGCGAGCGCACTCGCCGCGCCCTGCTCGACGGCGGGCGGCGAGTGCTGGCCCGTAAGGGCGTGGAGGCCGCAACGGTCCTCGATATCGTCCGGGAAGCCGGGGTCTCCCAGCCGTCCTTTTACAACCACTTCGCGTCGAAAGATCAGCTGGTAGAGGCTATCGCGGCTGACTTCTTCAAGCGTGACGTCGCCTACAAGGTGCAGGTGTTCAGCCGCATTGCCGACCCGGCCGAGGCCATCGCGATGAACGTGAGGCACACCCTGCAGGTGGCGAAGCGGGATCCTGCAGTTGCCTGGGTCATGGTGCGCTCGGGCGCAATGCGTGAACTTGAGCGGACCCGGGGCGCGGACGATCTCGTGAACATGATCAGTTCCGGCGCCCGGAGCGGCCGCTTCCGGATTGCCGACGCCCGCGTCGTCGCCGCTGTGATTCTGGGTGCTGCCTACCCGCTGCTCCAGGACATCCTCCAGGGAAAGGCCCCGCCCGACGTGGAGATGCAATTCGCAGAGCTGGTGCTGCGCATGCTTGGCCTTACGCACCGGGAAGCAGCGGCGGTAGCCGCCAGAGCCAGCGCGGCGAGCGAACAACCTGAGCCACCCGCACGCCCGGTGGCCGTCAAAGGGAGAAAGTTGTGTACACCAACATCTGGTATGTAGCGGGTTTCGCTCAGGACCTGACCAACGAGCCCATAAAAGTCACGATCCTCGGTGCTGATCTTGTGCTGTTTCGCGAAACCGACGGTACAGCCCGGTGCATCAGTAATGTGTGCCCGCATCGAGGCTCCAGTCTCGCCGAGGGGGTCCTGTACAAGGACGGCACGCTCGCATGCCCGTTTCACGGCTTTCGTTTCAACGGCCATGGCGCCTGCACCCTGATCCCGTCCCGGCGCGATCACGAGGCGCAGGTCGTGGTGCCGGGTATCCGCACCGACGCCTATGCCACCGTTGAGAAGTACGGGTTGATCTGGGTGTGCCTGGGCGACGACCCGGACGCTGCGTCACCAATCTTCGACATGCCCGAGTGGGACAACGACAAGTTCCGCTTCACGAGCAATGCAGAAATCTGGAACGCGGACTACCACACCTCCAAGTTCAC
>CAMBYH010000008.1 GCA_945872065.1 Arsukibacterium tuosuense | reverse complement strand
TCACGGTCACAAAACCGAAGCAGGCCTCAACCTGGCGCCCCGCGAGACGCAGCAGGCGGTGCTGGTGGGTGAGGGGCGGCGACCCGAGGTGCGGGGTCCGCCGCCAGGCACGCTGACGTTGGGCTAGAGCAGGACGCCAGACGCGGTGCGGGTGCAGACCGGCCGGGCCGCGTTGTGCCTCAGGAAATAGGCAGAAACTCGGGCCTTCTTCATCGATCGCCGCCAAGGCCAGCCGTCCAGCTTACCTCGCGGGGTCCTATCGCGCCAGCAGACGCTCCAGGTCCGGCACTTCGCCAGCCGCCAGCAGCGCATGCTGGGCATCGATACGGTCCTGCGGACCGTGCGCAAAGAGCTTCATGGCGATAAAGTCGTAGCGGCCAACAACTCGGAGTTCGCAAGCCAGGTGGTCAGGCGTCCGCCTCGTTGTTGGCCGCTGCAAGTTTTTACTTCATCGTCGCCAAGTGGCTGTACTCGGTGAACAGGTCGCCGGAGTTCGGGCGGCACGTCCGGCCGATGCCGCCCAAGCCACTCGAACCGACCGCCGGTAGATTGAACTGCACCAGCGTGCCGCCGGGCGCCGGGATCGGCAGGTTCGGGTGATCGAACGGCGCCTTGTCGCAGGCCACGCGGTTGTCGGTCAGCGCGAGCAGGAAGGCCACCAGCTGGGTAGCCTCGGTCGAGGTCAGGCCCAGCTTACCAATCTCGGGCGGGAGGTTGGAGCCGGTGCGGTAGCTCCCCACCAGGCTTCCCTCGCCCTGCGGACGACCAAGCTTACCGCTGCCCGTGGTGTCGCTGCCGAGCGGGCCGCGCAAATTTTGGCCGCGGTTGTACACGTCGACCAGTTCCGCCAGCGTCTTGACGCTGCCGTTGTGGAAGTACGGCGGCGTCAGGCCGACGTTGCGCAGTGTGGGGGTTTGCATCGCGCCGTCGAGTGAGACGCGCTGCGCGGCCGCATTGGCCTGGGCCTGAGCGAGTTGCGTGGCCGGGACGCAGGTCCCGGTGAACGCAAACGGCACCACCTCGGTCGTGCAGAGGTTCGCTTTGAAGTTGTCGAAGATCTTCCCGCTCAGTAGCTGGCGCGTGTAGGAGAGGGGGTTGCCCCACGGGTCCGTTTGGCCGACGCCGTTATCGGTCACGGTGTAGTTCACGCCGATGTTGTAGAACGAGCCGTCGTAGAACGAGGTACCGCCGTCGCCCGTAGTCATGAACTCGACCTCGGCCACGGTGCCCTTCGACAGGATCGGACCCGCGTGGCAGGCGATGCACTTGCCCTTGCCGTTGAACACGGCCATGCCGGCCTTCTCCGTCACGTTCATCAGTCGGGGACCCGCGCCGCCCAGCGTCTTGTCGAAGGCGGTCTGGCCGCTGACCAGCGTGGACTCGTAGAGCATGACGGAGATGCCCATGAACATCGAGAAATTGAACTCCATCTGCGTGAAGCCCTTCGTGTCGACGAGGATCGCGCTCTTGTTGCGGTTGAACTTCGCGGTGGCCGGCGCGGCCCACCACTTCGGGTCGAACGCCTTCTTCACCAGCGCATCGTACTTCGGCTTGTTGAGCGCGATCGCGGCGAGCACGCTGTCGGTCGGGTGAATCTGCTGGCTTTGCAGTGCCTGCAGCGCCAGCATCTTGCGACCCAGGATCGGGAAAGTCTTGCCGCCGCAGCTCATTTCGACGTGCGAGAGCGGCGGCCCGACGCTCTGCGAGGCCAGCGCGGCGTTGGGCAGCACCAGGCGCGTGCCGAAGGTCTTTTTGGTCTTGGAGTTGTACTCCAGGACCGCCGCGGATGGCGAGCGCCTGCCGAACGGATCGAACCCGTTGAAGGTGTTATTGGCGCGGCCATCCCAGAAGTTGCGCTTCTGGAACCCGGCGTTGATGGTCGTGGGCGTGTTGCGCGGTTCGACTGCGCGCAGCAGCACGTTGCCGGTGGCGTTGACCTCCAGGAACGGCGAGTCCAACTCGGGGGTGCAAAGCTCGCCTGTCCCGTCGACGGGGTTAGCGCTGTCAAACGTGGCGGGCTTCGTGCCCTGCGAGCTGACCGCGTCGTTGGTGGTGTAGACAATCTCGCTGTTGCGGTCGTTGAGGTCTAGCAGCTGGTGCGTCGGGAAGTCGTTCGGGACCAGCCAGCGGCCGGGCACAGCTGGGACGTCCCTGGCCGCGGTCAGGCCGGCAGTCCCGGCCGGGCTGAAATCGCCCTGCCACGGTTGCATGGCGGCCCAGCCCGCTGCATTCATGCCGCTGACGCTGCTGAACTCGATGCCGCCGAACACCTTACTGCCACCATCCCAGCGCTGGTCGGGGAAGCCGGGCGAGAGCGTGTTCTGGATGCGGACGTCGGCGCCGCCGGCGTAGTGGCAACTGGCGCAAGCCATGCCGTCGCTGCCGGTGTTAATGTCCCAGAACAGTGCCTTGCCCAGTTGTTTCGCCGCGGCCACGTTCACGACGATGCCGGCCAGGTTCGGCAGCGGGGTGGTGGTGACTCTGAGCGGCTCCAGCGTTTCAGGAGCCACCTGCGACATCGCCGTGGTGTTGAAGCCCAACACCACACTGGCCGTCAGCATCAAAAGGTTTGTTCTTTTCACGAGTTTAAGCCTCTTTTTTTTAGGTCTTCAGATGCTGCAGATGTCGCAGCGGATTGTTTTTATGGTCTTGTCGCAGCGGATTCCGACTGTTGTTGGTTTTTGAGTCAGTCCTGGAATGAGCGCACATATTTACGTAGTCAATCTCCAGCGTGCGCGTAATTACACATAAGCCAATAAATATGAGCGGTCTTGCATCGCAGCTTGGCCTGGGTAATCCCCCCGGAAATTAGCTGAGGCCAGAAGTGGACCTGTCGTTGCCGTCAGCCCGCGTGATCCGCTCGCTGGAGGAGATCATCGAGTGGCGGGGATCGCCGAGTGTAATCCGCTGCGATAACGGTCCTGAATACATCAGCGAGGCCTTGCGGGACTGGGCGCGGAGCCGCGGTATCCGCATCGAGCATATCCAGCCCGGGAAGCCGCAGCAGAACGCCTACGTTGAACGCTACAACCGCACCGTGCGTTACGACTGGCTGAGCCAGACCTTGTTCGAGTCGATTGCCGAAGTGCAGGAGTCCGGGACCCGCTGGCTCTGGACTTACAACAACGAGCGTCCGAATATGGCCATCGGCGGCATCACCCCGATACAAAGACTGGCGATGGCCGCCTAGCTCCACTTCTGCCGAGAGCTAAAAAAGGGGGGATTACCCTGTCCCGACGCCGTGCGTGTGCGCTGCTCTCGGTAGCTCGGTCAACGCTGGGTTACCAGTCGCGGCTGGTGCAGAAAGACGCGCCGGTCCTGGCGCCGATGCGCGAGCTCGCCGCCCGTTACCCCCGGTATGGGTATCGCCGGATCCAGGTGTTCCTGGCGCGCCAGGGGCACGTGATGAGCCCCGACCGCGTGCATCGGTTGTGGCGCCAGGAGGCGCTCCAGGTGCCGCGCCGGCGGCCCCGGCGGCGGGTGGCCAGCCATCGCCCCGGCCGCTCCCGGCCACCGGTGCGAACAATCTGTGGGCCTACGACTTCGTCTTCGACGCCTGCGCCAACGGCCAACAATTGAAGTGCTTGACGGTGGTCGATGAGTACACCCGCGAGTGCCTGGCGATCGACGTGGCCGGCAGCATCCGCTCCGGCCGCGTCATCGAGGTCTTGAGCAAACTCGTGAGCGTTCACGGCGCCCCCCGCTACCTGCGCTCGGACAATGGCCCGGAGTTTGTTTCCCGAGCTATCCTGCGCTGGCTGCACGGCGCGAACATCGACACCGCCCCGATCGACCCGGGCAAGCCGTGGCCGAACGGCTTGAACGAGTCCTTCAATGGCAAGTTCCGCGACGAGTGCCTGAGCATGGAGTGGTTCAAGAATCGAATCGATGCGAAGATCGTGATCGAAGGGTTCCGGCGTGAGTACAACGAGGTTCGCCCACACTCGAGTCTCGGGCAGCTGACGCCGGTGGAGTTCAAACTGACGTTGTCACAACAACTGATCCCGGCAAGGGCCATCCCCCAATGATCGGTGGTCCGAAGAAAGCCAGCAGGTCAGCCGCCCGATGGGTGGGCAACAAGATGACCGCATCCGCATCCATGCTGGCCCGGCCAGAGGTGGCCCCGCTTTCCTAGACAGTTTTCGCGGCCGGGATAAGTGGAGCCCTGCGGTTTAAGCTGCCGCCGCGAGCGGCAGTGAACTGAAGTTCACGGTATCGGGGGTCCGGCGGTCAAGCGCCTTGTTTCCGCAGCCAGTCCATCAGCACGGCCTTGCGGCTCTCCCGGGAGTGCTCTGCGGTGCGACCAGCAATGCTCCCCGCGTCGGCGGGGCCACCGCCAGTGAGGGCAACGATATAAGGGTCGTAGCCGGTGAAGTCGACTTCAGAGTCGGGGGTCAGGCGCGCATCCCCGGGATTCTTTGGGGCAGTCATTGTTGTTTTTCTTCTGGTTGCGTTGTGGTTTTATACGTACACCGACTATAGCCTTGGAAAAGTCCAGTTCGGGCCGCATTCTACATAAGCTTCAGACATCTCTAAGAGTTGGAAAACGACGCTTTGTTGCGCTTACACCGCAGTAGTGACTGATTCCCGATGTCTGCCCTGGCCGACCTGGTTCTCGTTGTCCACGGAGTATTCGTTGGCTTCGTGGTCTTTGGTTTTCTCCTGATTCTCCTGGGACTGATCCGCGGCTGGGCCTGGGTCAGACGGCCCAGCTTTCGTTATGCGCATCTGGCAGCCATCGGCGTGGTCGTCCTCCAGGCCTGGTTTGGCATCGAGTGCCCCCTCACGACCCTTGAGACCGCGTTGCGGGTGGGCGCGGGCGAGGCGGGCTACGGCACCTCCTTCATCCAGGACTGGTTGTACCGGCTGCTCTACTACCAGGCCGACACCTGGGTGTTTACGCTCGTGTATTCCCTGTTCGGCGCTGCCGTCGTGCTCGTCTGGTGGTTTGCCCCGCCGGTGCGCCGGGGCGAAACTGTCCATCAGCTAGACTGACCGCCTCATGCACGAGCCCCCCGCCCAGCGTCCCGGCGCCACCGAGGGGCCCGGACCCCTCTCTCCCCTGGAGCGCACCGTGTTGTCCGCCATCCTCGAGCGCCTCGGCGCGTCCGCTGAGCGGGAAGCCCTGCGCGCCCAGCTGACCAGGGCCTCGGTCGTCTCCCGGACCCACAGCGGCGTTGGCTTTGTCACGCGCATCGCGGTGCCCGACACCCTGTTCCCCATTGACGAGTCCTCAGCGCCCCGGCTCGCCCCGCTATTCGCTGCGCATCCCCAACTGACGGAGCGTGCCGAGTTTCTGCTCCAGCTCCGGGGCGGGAGACTGGCCGTGCTCGAAGCCTATTGTTTCGAGGGCGGCTGGCCGGCTGACGAGGCCGAGTTCCGGGTGGTAGGCTGAGCACCGGAGTCTGCCGATTGACGGCCTTCCCGGAGGATTGAGGCAATGACGAGCTACGGCAAAATGAATCTACTGGGCATGCTGCTGCTGCCCATCGCGGCCTCCGTGGCGGCCCTCATCGTCTTCGGCAACAACACGCCGACCCTGGTGACGGTCTTCAGTCTGAATCTGGTGCCCATGCTGATCAGTGGTCTGGTCTCTGCCTTGCTCCTGCGGGGCGCCAATCGCCTGGGCAAGGGTCAGGGCATCGCACTGTGGCCCACGCTGATTCCAGCGGCACTGGGGGCAATCTGGTACCTGTTCCGGGCTGTGTTCCCGGCGGAAGTTGCTCCGGGCGCTGAGTACATCGCCGCCCCGCAGTACCTGCTGATGGGCGTGATCCTGCTCAGTGTTGTGGCGTGGCTCGGGTGCCTGATCGCCCGCCGCTTCTAACGCCGCTGCCGGCGAAGTTCACGCCCTATGCGGCAGCCCGCACGCTGCCCAATATCGTCGTCGACGGCCCGCCGTTGCCCTCGACGCTGCTCACCCTTTCCCACTGGCCCAACAACCAGTCCCCACCTGAAGTGCGGCGCGACACCTCCACGGCCACGGCGTTCGCCTACCTGGATGCCACCCACCTGCACCAGGCTGTGCCCTGGGTGACCAACAATCACTTTGATGAAGACGGCCTGTTCAGCATGTTCGCCGTTACCGAGCCGGAACGCGCGCTGGAAGACCGGGACCTGCTGATTGCCGCCTCCTTTGCCGGGGACTTCGGTGTGGTCACCAGCCCGGAAGCAGCGCGGCTCTGTTTCGCCATCGAGGCCCTCACGGACCCCGAGGTTTCGCCACTGCCTGCCGAGGTCTTTGCGGACCCCGATCGGGTGGCAGCACTCTATACCGTGCTTCTGGAATCCCTGCCACCGCTGCTGCGGGATCTCCGCACGGGCTGGCCGCGCTTCGGTGATCTGTGGGCGCTCCAGGATGAACACCTGACCGCCAGTCGCGCCCTCCTGGCGGATGGAGTCGTCACGCTGGTGGAGTCCCCGGCGCTGGACCTGGCTGTGGTACGGATCCCCACCTACCTTCGGCGCCGGACGGCCCGGCGTTACCTGCGGGACGAGTTCGCAGTGGTTCACCCCTTTGCCATCAACAGCGCCACCCGGTGCTCCCGGATCCTGCGGGTGCAGGGTAACCACTACGAGTTTGAGTACCGGTACGAGGGCTGGGTGCAGCTGGCGACCCGTCGCGTGGTTCTCCGGGTGCGCCTGGAGGGGCTCGCCGCGCGGCTGAATGAACTCGAGGGTGGACCGGGCTGGGTTGCCGAGGACCCGACGGGCACGGCGCCCCGCCTGTATCGTCCGGACGGCACAGCGTCCACAATCGATCTCGACTCATTTCTCCTGGAGCTGGAAGCAGCGCTGACGTCGGCGCCCGTCGCCTGGGATCCCTACGATTGGCCGAAATCTGGAGGCATGGCATGACACTGGCAGGACTGCTACTGGCGGCTGGAGGGGCCTCCCGCTTCGGCTCACCGAAAGTACTGGCGCCTTACCGGGGCAAGCCCCTGGTCTGGCGCGGCGTCCGCTTACTTGCACCCCGGTGTCCCGCTGGCGTGCATGTGGTCGTTGGGCCGTCAGCGGCTGGCGTCCGGGCCGCCCTCGCTGGCGAAGCGGCGACGCTGGTGGAAAACCCGGACTGGGCTCGCGGCCTGTCCACTTCCCTCGTGAGCGGCGTGGCAGCTCTCCCGCCGGAGGCCGACGCGGTGCTCATTCTTCTGTGCGACCAGCCTGCTGTTACGGCGGAAGATCTCGACGCACTGATCGCCGCCTGGCAGGTCGAGCCCGAGCTGATTGCCGCCGCCGGATTCAATGACCGGCTGGGACCACCCGTCATCATTCCCCGCGCTTTCTGGCCCCAGCTGGCGGCGCTCCGGGGTGATCAGGGGGCCCGGAGCCTCCTTGAGTGGCACACGGAACGCGCCACCGTCGACATGCCCCACGCGGCACTTGACGTGGATACGCCGGAAGATCTGGCGCGGCTCGAAGCGGCTCCGGCACAATGAGGGATGGTCGCCGTCCAGATTGAATACTTCGCCGTGCTGCGGGAGCACGTGGGCCGCGCCCGGGAAGACCTGACCACCACGGCCACGACCGTGGGCCAGCTCTATGCCGAACTGGACCAGCGCTACGCCTTCCCGGAGGTTGGCCGGGTCAAGGTCGCGGTGAACGACGAGTTCCGGGAC
The DNA here is from genome assembly GCA_945872065.1 of Arsukibacterium tuosuense. Lineage (GTDB taxonomy): Bacteria > Pseudomonadota > Gammaproteobacteria > Steroidobacterales > SHZI01. Next base: position 61,310 of record CAMBYH010000008.1, on the reverse strand, counting down.
TGGACAGCCCCACTGAAGGACGGGGATTTCGTCGTCTTCATACCCCCCGTGGCGGGCGGGTGAGTCACTTCGGCTTCAGCCGCGAACCCTTCACTCCGGAACGCTTTCGCGCCCTGGTGGCGGATCCTGTTGCTGGCGGCTACGCCAGCTTCGAGGGCTGGGTGCGCAACCACAATGAGGGGCGAGGGGTCATTCGCCTGGAATACGAGGGCTATGAGGCTCTGGGAATCAAGGAAGGCAGCCGGGTCGTCGCCGAAGCCTTCGAGCGCTTCCCGATTGCCAGGGCGCATTGCGTGCACCGGCTCGGCGTGCTCGACATTGGTGATCTTGCAGTGTGGGTGGGCGTAACCGCCGCCCACAGGGATGCGGCCTTTGCCGCCTGCCGCTACATCATCGATGAAGTGAAGTCCCGGGTGCCGATCTGGAAGAAGGAGCACTACGCCGAGGGAGACTCCGGCTGGATCAACTGCGAGGTCCGGCCTGCTGACGCTCCCGCTGGATCAGTTCCTCCGTAACCGCCAGCAGGTCCTGCTGGTTCCGGATCTCGGGGCCATTGGTCGTGTACTTGCCATCGACCACCAGCAGGGGGACGCCCTGCACGCGGTACTTCACGGTCAGGTCCTTGGCCCGTTTTAGCTGGCTGTCGACCGAGAAGGACCGGAAGGTCTTGTTGAAGTCGGCTGCTGACACGCCAGCCTGCTCGAAGAGCTGCTGGATGTCTTTTTCTTCCGTCATCGGTCGGCTCTCGACGTGGATGGCCCGGAACATGGCCGGGGTGACCTGTTCGAGCTTGCCCAGCGCTTCCGCCGTGTAATAGACCCGGGCATGAATCTCGTTGGTGGGGTTCCATATCACCGGGATGCGCACGAAGCTCACATCGGCTGGCAGCTTCTTCACCCAGTCAGAGATCAGTGGTTCCAGGTTGTAGCAGTGGGAGCAGCCGTACCAGAACACCTCGGCGACCTCGATCTTGCCGGGGGAGCTGCTGGTGCCCTGAGCCGTGGTGAGGGCGCTGAAGTGCTTGCCTTCCTCGTACTGCCAGTCGGTCTTGCCGGCGGGGGCAGAGTTGTCAGCAAGGACGATTTCCTTGCCCAGCGCGGAGGTATCTGCCGACGCGGGCGCCACCTTGGCGGCATCAGTGCCGGCTGATTCCTCGACAGCAGCGACCACCGGAGCGGTTTCCGCGGCGGCATCCGGGGCCGGGGCGGGAGCAGCAATCGCAGGCGTCTCGGCGCTGGTCGCAGCGGGGGCCGGCGCCTTGCCGCAGGCGGTGACAACGCTGAGAACCGTCGCAAGTAACAGGTATCGAAGCCGCATCATGGATAGTCCCTCTGACTGACAACGCCGCGCGTCAGCGCAGGCCCTGAATGTAAGACGTCACGGATTTGATTTCGTCATCGGTGAGCTGGGCTGCGACGTTGCGCATGATCTGCGTGTCACCGTCGGTCGAGCGCTCCTTGGCCCGATAAGCCTTGAGCTGGGCGGTAGCGTAGGCCGCGTGCTGACCCGCGACGCTGGGCCAGCTGGCCACCGGATTGCCCTGACCCGTTGGGCCATGGCAAGCAAGGCAGGCCGGCACACCGGTGTCTTTATTGCCGCCGCGGTACAGGCGTTCGCCGGCCGTTGCCAGGGCCGGGTCGGCCACGCCGGGTGCCGGCTTCTGCTCGGCGAAGTAGGCGGCGAGGTCCTGGATGTCCTCAGCCGAGAGCGGCATGGCCATGCCACTCATCAGGACGTTCTGTCGGGCGCCACTCTTGAAGGAGTTCAGCGCGTTGATCAGGTAGCTCTCGTGCTGGCCGGCAATGGTTGGCCACTCGGGATTGAGGCTGTTCCCGTCCATCCCGTGACACGCGGAGCAGGTCACCGACTTCGCCTTGCCTGCCTCTGCAGAGCCGGCCGCCAGGGCTGAACCGGACAGCAGGACGCCAGCAATGAGCAGTGGGAGGAAGACGGAAAAGGGGCTGTTTGTTGAAGGTTTCAGAGCATCCATAACGCTTGTTCTGTAAGGGAAATGTGCCGGTCGCCCCGTGCTAGACTTCCGGCGCGCGGAATTGTACACCAGCGTCCCAGCCGAGCCACCCAGATGTCCCTGTATCCCGAGGCCCGGTTTGTCATCAGCGCTGCCCGCGCGGCCCAGTTCCTGCCGGACGAGGGCGCCGAGGTGGCCTTTGCGGGCCGGTCCAACGCCGGCAAGTCCAGCGCCATCAACACCATCCTGAACCGCCGGGATTTTGCACGCACCAGCAAGACCCCCGGCCGCACCCAACTCATCAACTTTTTCGCCCTGGCCGAGGGCCAGCGGCTCGTCGACCTGCCCGGCTACGGCTATGCGCGGGTTTCCAGGGAGATGCGCGAAGGCTGGCGGGAACTGCTGGGCGACTATTTCGACAGCCGGCAATCCCTCGCTGGCCTGATGGTGGTGGTGGACAGCCGCCGTGGCATTCTCGAATTCGACCTGCAGATGCTGGACTGGGGGCGGGCGCTGGACTGTCAGCTCCATGTGCTGCTCACCAAGGCGGACAAGCTGTCGCGGCAGGAGGCGGCCGCCGCCCTCAGTGCAGCGCAGCGGGAACTGGAGGATCTGCGGGTGAGTGTCCAGCTGTTCTCCGCGACGTCGAAGGTGGGACTGGAGCAGGCCCGGGCCGCGCTGGCGGCGATGCTGGGCGGGAACTGGGGACATGCCTAATTTCTGCAGGCCGCATTCCCCGGTTGTCGGCCCTGACGTCAGCCGCTAGCCGCCGGGGAATGCGGCCTGCAGAAATTAGGCATGTCCCCATTTTCCGCTAGTGCGCTTCGTCCCAGTTGGCGCCGTGCCCGACGTCCACTTTCAGCGGCACCCGCAGGTCCGCCGCGGCCGCCATTAGCCGGCTGACGTTCTGCTGGACAGCAGCCAGTGCCTGGGTTGGTACCTCCAGCACCAGTTCGTCGTGCACCTGCATGATGATCTCAGCCCCGGTGTCGCTCTGACGGAGCCAGGTGTCCACGGTGATCATGGCCTTCTTGATGATGTCGGCTGCCGTGCCCTGCATCGGCGCATTGATGGCGCTGCGCTCCGCGTACTGCCGCCGGGACTGCTGTCGGGCCTGAATATCCGGCAGGTATAGCCGGCGCCCGAAGACCGTCTCCACGTAGCCCTGCTCCCGGGCCTGCACCCGGGTGCGATCCATGTAGGCCTTCACGCCGGGATAACGGGCGAAGTACAGCTCTACGTATTTCTGGGCTTCCTCCCGGGCGATGCCGAGCTGGCGTGCCAGGCCGAACGCCGACATGCCATAGATCAGGCCAAAATTGATGGCCTTCGCGGAGCGGCGCTGATCCGTCGTCACCTCCGCCAGCGGTGCGCCGAAGACCTCGGCGGCGGTCGCCTGGTGCACGTCCCGGTCTTCGGCGAAGGCCTTCAGCAGCCCTGCGTCTTCCGACAGGTGAGCCATGATCCGCAGTTCGATCTGGGAGTAGTCCGCGGCGAGGAGGGTGCAGCCGGGCTTTGGAATGAATGCCTGGCGGATCCGCCGGCCTTCCGCCGTGCGGATCGGAATGTTCTGCAGGTTCGGGTCTGAGGAGGAGAGCCGGCCAGTCGCCGCCACTGCCTGGTGATAAGACGTGTGGATCCGCCCGGTACGGGCGCAGACCTGCTCCGGCAGCTTGTCCGTATAGGTGGACTTGAGCTTGCTCAAGGAGCGGTAGTCGAGAATCAGCTTCGGCAGCGGGTGCTGGTCGGCCAGTTCCGCGAGTGCATCCTCATTGGTTGAGGGCTGCTTGGTGGGCGTGTACTGGGTCACCGGGAGCTTGAGTTCGTTGAACAGCACTTCCTGGAGCTGCTTTGGCGAACTTATATTGAACGGATGGCCAGCAGCGACATGCGCTTCCTTCTCCAGCGCCGCCATCTTCTCGGCGAATTCACCGGACATGGCGCGCAGCAGGCGCGTGTCCACCAGAACCCCGGTCTCTTCCATGCGGGTCAGCACGGGCACTAGCGGCTGCTCGATGGTGGCGTAGACCGCCGTGAGCCCCGGGGTGGCTTCAAGCTGTGGCCACAGCGCATGGTGCAGCCGGAGGGTGATATCCGCATCCTCAGCGGCGTATTCGGCGGCCTTTTCCACGGACACCTGGTCGAAGGTGATCTGCTTGGCGCCCTTCCCGGCCACGTCCTCAAAATGAATGGTATCCAGCCCGAGGTATTTCCTCGCCACGGAATCCATATCGTGCCGGGTGGCGGTGCTGTCCAGGACATAGGATTCCAGCATGGAGTCGTAGCGCATGCCCGCCAGCCGAATACCGTAGTTGGCCAGGACGTGGGCGTCGTACTTCAGGTGGTGCCCGACCTTCTGGCACTCCGGATTCTCGAGCCAGGGCTTGAGACGCGCCAGCACCGCAGCCCGCTCGAGCTGTTCCGGCGCGCCGACGTAGCGATGGGCCACCGGCAGATAGGCCGCCCGACCCGGAGCAAGACCAAAAGAGAGGCCAACGATCTCCGCTTCCATGTAGTTGAGGCTGGTGGTCTCGGTATCAAAGGCCACGAGCTCGGCGTTCTCGATCAGGATCAGCCAGGCGTCGAACTGCTCCGCGGTAAAGATCGTTTCGTAATGGCGGGTGACGGGATCGGGGAGGCGGGTGGCCGGGGCTGGAATCTCGTCGAGCGCCTCGCTGGCCGCTTTCTCCGGTTGCCGGGCTTCGGGCGGGGCGGACGCCGCCGGTGCTGCCGTCGCCGGTCCCGTCGTTTCCTCCACCACCCGGAGCAGGCTGCGGATTTCCAGCAATTCTGCGAGCTTCTTCAGAGCCTCTACGTCTGGCCGGGCCGGCACCAGATCCTTGGGGCTAAGCTTCAGCGGCACGCCGACGTGGATCGTGGCGAGTTGTTTGGAGAGGGGTATCTGCTTCAGGCTATCCCGCAGCTTCTCGCCCACCTTGCCCTTGATCTCGTCCGCCCGGGCCACGATAGCGTCCAGGCTGCCGTATTCCGTCAGCCACTTGGCTGCCGTTTTCGGGCCGACACTGGGGACGCCGGGAATGTTGTCGGACGTATCACCCACCAGCGTGAGGTAGTCGATGATCCGCTCGGGTGGCACGCCGAATTTCGCCAGCACGCCGGCGGCGTCCAGCTCCCGGTTGCTGATCCCATCGAAGAGGTGGATACGGTCGTTCACCAGCTGGGCCATGTCCTTGTCGCTGGTGGCGATCAGCGTGTCGAAGCCCGCCGCTGCCGCCTGCAGTGCCAGCGTGCCGATGACGTCATCGGCTTCGACGCCGGGTTCGCGCAGCATCGGTAAGCCGAGTGCCCGCACCATCTCCAGCAGTGGCTCGATCTGGGACTGCAGCTCGTCCGGCATTGCGACCCGGGTGGCCTTGTACTCCGCGTACAGCGCATCCCGGAACGTGGGCCCCGGGGCGTCCATGACCACGGCGATGAGATCCGGCTGACGCGTGCGCTGGATCTGCCGGAGCATATTGAGGAAACCGAAAATTGCGCCGGTCGGCTGGCCCTTCGACGTCGTCAGCGGCGGGAGGGCGTGAAACGCCCGGTACATGTAGGAGTAGCCGTCGATGAGGACGAGGCGCCGGGGCGTGGCCATGTCAGCCGGACTTCTTCAAAGCGACTGGGCCGGATCCGGGGGCGCGGGGATGGTCTTGCGCTCGCCCTTGTCGGTCTCGCCTTCGCTTTGCTCAGAAGCTGCGGGTTCAGCCACGGGGGGCGCAGGTTCGTAGAGAGGGCCCTTGAGGCCACAGGCAGGGAGGAGAGCGATGACGAGAATGAGAGCGAGATATCGCATGGGAGAAGTATAAGGCGCGGAGGGTTCTGCAGCCTCCGCGCCCGTCAGGAACCGCGTTTCAGCTCCGCTCCCACCCGCTGGTAAGCCTCCCGGAAGCTGATGCCTTCCTTCAGCACCAAGGCATTGGCCCGCTCGGCGGCATGGATCGAGTCATCCAGGCGAATGTTCCCGGGCAGGAACTTCAGCTCGCGGATGAGATGCACCATCACCTGCGCCGAATCGCCGGCCAGGTCGATAGCGCGGAACAGCGGGGCCTTCATCCGCTGGAGATCCCGCTGATAACCGGAGCCGAGCTTGGCCGGCAGGCCGAGGATTTCCGCGAGGGCCGCCTGCACTGTCGGCACGGCGCCGCGCACCAGCTCGAGCACGTCGGGGTTGCGCTTCTGGGGCATGATCGAGGAGCCGGTCGTCATCGAGTCGGGCAGGGCAATGAAGCGGAACTCCTGGGTATAGAAGAGCAGGAGATCCGCGGCCATCCGCCCCAGGTCCTGGGTGAGCAGGGCCAGCTCGAAAACCAGACCAGCCTCGCCCTTGCCCCGGGAGATCTGTACCGCAGTGACGGGCTCGTGCACCTCATCGAAACCCAGCGTCCGCCGGGTTGCCTCCCGGTCGATCGGCAGTCCGGGCACGCCATAGCCCGCCGCGCTGCCGAGGGGGCTCTTGCTCAGCCGGCGGCGACTGGCAGTGAGGCCCTCTGCATCGTCCCGCAGTTCGGCCGCAAAGCCGCCCGCCCACAGGGGCACCGAGCTCGGCATGGCCTGCTGCATGTGGGTGTAGCCGGGGAGCAGGGTGTTTTTTTCCCGGGCGGCCAGCTCGTCCAGAGCCGTCGCCACGTCCCGGGCAGCCACAGCGATTCCTGCGGCCGCGTCCAGCAGGTAGAGCCGCAGCGCCACCAGCACCTGGTCGTTCCGCGAACGGCCCAGGTGCACACGTCCTCCGGCCTCACCAATCAGCTGGGTGAGCCGCTGTTCCAGCGCCGTGTGGCAGTCCTCTTCCTCGAGGCTGATCTGCCAGTCGCCGGCCGCGTGGGACACGGCAAGGGACTCGAGCCCGTTGCTGATCTGCTGCAGGTCCTCCCCGGAGAGCAGCTTCTGCGCGTGCAGCATCTCGGCGTGGGCGATGGAGGCCCGCACGTCATACGCTACCAGCCGCGCGTCCAGCAGGTGATCCTCCCCTGCGGTGTAGCGGAGGATGCGCGCGTCCAAAGGCTCGCCCTTGTCCCAGAGACGTTTCATGGCATTGGTTTCATGGTTTTGGCCCTCAGGCGCCCGCTTCCTGTTCTTCGGGCGTCAGCGTGTCGGTGTCTGCCACGACCAGCGTGCCCGTACCCTCGTTCGTAAAGATCTCCAGCAGCAGGCTGTCGGGGATCTTGTAGGAGATCAGGTGCACCCGGGGCACGCCGCCCTTGATGGCCGCCTCGATGGCCCGGGCCTTGGGCAGCATACCCTCGGCCAGGGAGCCGTTGGCCCGCAGCTCCTGCAGGTCCTCCAGATCCAGGTAGGAGACCAGCGAGGACGGATTGTGCCGGTCCTCAAGTATGCCCGGCGCACCCATGGTCAGGATCAGCTTCGACGCGCCCAGCGCTGTCGCCAGTGCTGCAGCCACGGTGTCCGCATTGATGTTCAGCACGGTGCCGTTGTCGTCCGCCGAGAGCGGACTGACGATCGGCACCATGCCGTTGTCCAGCTGGGCCCGCACCACGTCGGGGTCCACGCTGTCGATGTCGCCGACAAAGCCGAAGTCCACCGGTCCGCCCGAGTGGCCTTCCACCTCGACCGGCGGGCGCTTGTGGGCCTTGATGAGGCCCGCGTCCACGCCGCTGAGTCCGATCGCAGGCAGATGCAGGTCGCGGCACGCGGCCAGGATCCGGGTGTTGATCTTGCCGTTCAGCACCATGGTGGTCATGTCGAGCGTCTGTTTGTCCGTAACCCGGCGGCCACCGACCATCTTGGTCGGCACGCCCAGGGCTTCGGCAAGCTCCGTCAGCTGGGGGCCGCCCCCGTGTACGACTACCACGCGAATGCCCACCTGGTGCAGCAGTGCAACCTGCTCCAGCAGGTGCCGGGTGGCTTCGTCCGAGGTAAAGACTTCGCCGCCGGCCTTGAGGACAAAAATCTTCTTCTTGTAGAGACGGATGTAGGGTGCCGCGTGCCGGAGCGCGGAGACGATGACATCCCGATCATGACTTTTCATACTGTGCTTCCTGGTATTGACGTGTAGGAGCGCCTTTAGGCGCGATACCTATCGATCGCGCCTGAAGGCGCTCCTACAGTTACACGCCCGGGCCGATCATCTGGTAGACCACGGCCATCTGGCCCCACATCCGGTTCTGGGCTTCGTGGATGACCACGCTGCGGGGACCGTCGAGAACCCGGTCGGTCACGGCCACGCCCCGGCGCACCGGCAGGCAGTGCATGAAGCGCGCTGACGGCTGGGCGGTGGCGAAGGTCGGCTCATCCACGATCCAGTCCTGCAGCGGCTCCCGCAGCTTCTGGTCGGCTACCCGGTCCCCGTAGAACTTCGTCGAGGACCACTCCTTGGCGTAGATCACATGGGCGCCCTCGTAGGCTTCCGCACGGTCGTTCGTTTCGCGCACCGTGCCGCCGGAGAGGGTCGCCGCGTGACGCGCCTTGTTCATGATTGCGGGCGGCAACTCGAAGCCATCGGGCCGCACGACCGTGACGTCCATGCCCCGCATGGCGGCCATGTGCAGAGTCGCGGAGGGCACAGCCAGGGGCAGCGCCTTCGGGTGCCAGGACCAGGACAGGACAAACTTGCCCCCCTTCTTCGGGACGTTGAGGTCGTCCAGGGTTTTCCAGTCGGCCAGGCTCTGGCAGGGGTGCTGGATGGCCGACTCCATGTTGATGAGGGGCACCTTCACCAGCTCCCGCATGGCGACGAACTCGGTGTCGGCCAGGTCGTTGGCCAGGTTCACGCGGTTGGCAAAGGCCCGGATGCCCAGCGCGTCGCCGTAGGAACTGATCACGGGGATCGCTTCCCGGAGGTGCTCCGCCGCCATGCCATCCATCACGATCCCTGAGCGGGTTTCGAGGCCGTGAATGGACATGTCTGGCGAGATCACGAAGGAACCGCCGCCCAGCCGCACCATGGCCGCCTGGAACGACGACAGCGTCCGCAGCGACGGGCTAAGGAACAGCAGCGCCAGCACCTTGCCTTCCAGAGCGCGGGGCTCGGGGCTGGCCTGCAGCCGGCGCGCCAGCTTCAGGAGGGCTTCCACTTCCGGTATCTGCAGGTCCGCGAGGTCATTGAAAAGCTTGAGTCCCATGAGGGTTCCTTAGTGGCCGATATCACAGAGAGCGCTGACGAGTTTAGCCACGTGCTGCTTTTCCAGCGTCAGCGGCGGCAGCAGACGGACTACATGCGGGTCAGAACTGGTGCCGACCAGGATGTCCCGCTGGAGCAGTTCCGCCTGAATGTCTTTGGCGGGACGCCGGCAGCGCAGACCGAGCAGGAAGCCCCGACCCTGGATCGATTCCACCGGCCCCGTCACCGCGTGCTTGCAGATTTCCGCGGACAGCTTGCGCACGTTGTCCATGAGCAGGTCACGCTGGATGACGTGGATGACCGTGCTGACCAGGGCGCACGCCATGGGCCCGCCGCCGAAGGTCGTGCCCAGGTCGCCGGTCTTCAGCGTCTGGGCGAGCGCTTCGGTCATCAGCAGCGCGCTGCAGGGAAAGCCGCCGCCGAGCGCCTTGGCCGTGGTCAGCATGTCGGGCTGCACGTGGTAGAGGTGGGCGGCGAAGGGCGCGCCGGTCCGGCCGACGCCGCTCTGGACCTCGTCCACGATCAGCAGCGCGCCCGTCCGGCGACAGGCCTCGGCTACCGTGCGCACGAAGCCTTCGTCCAGATCGTAGGCGCCGGCGAGACCCTGCACGAGTTCGATGATCACTGCAGCAGTCTCGCCGTTGATCATCTCGCTGGCCCGGGCGCTGTCGTCCCGGGGAATGAACTCGACATCGAAAGGTGTGCGCGGAAAGCCGTACCAGCTTTTCGCGGCGCCCCAGGTCACGGCGGCCGCAGCGGCGGTCCTGCCGTGAAAGCCGTATTCGAGGGCCAGCACGCGGGAACGGCCGGTGGCCCGGCACGCCACCCGCAGGGCGTTCTCGTTGGCCTCGGCGCCACTGTTGACGAAGAAGACGCGGTTGAGTCCTGCTGGCGCAAAGGCGGCCAGCGCGTCGCCCGCCCTGGCCCGCACCTCCAGAGCCACCGCGTTGCTCTGGAAGTACATTGTCCTGGCCTCGGCCTCGAGCGCCGCGAGCAGATCGGGATGTGCGTAGCCCAGGGCTGCCACCGCGTGGCCGCCGTAGAAATCGATCACGCGCCGCTTGCCGGCGTGCAGGTACACGCCCTCGGCAGCGGCGGCTTCCAGGGGCAGCTGGCCGTACACCTGGAGCAGGTGCCGCGCTTCTGCCGTTTGTGCTGCGGTGCTTGTGCTCATATCCAGCTCAGATCCAGCTCAAATCCAACCAAGGGCGGGTGCCGTAAGCCCCTGGGACTCGGGCAGGCCCAGCAGCCGGTTCATCCATTGCACAGCGCCGCCGGCGGCGCCCTTGACGAGATTGTCGATCGCTACCAGCACGACAAAGTTCTGGCCATTGCCCGACACCGACGCCCCGATGTGACAGTAGTTGCTGCCGGCCACGTCCTTGACCCGCGGCGCGCCGTCCACGATCCGCACGAACTCCTGGCCTGCGTAGAACTGCGCAAAGGCCGCCCGCAATGCGTCGCTGGTCTGCGGGCGCGTGAGCCGGCCCTGCAGGGTCATGTGAATCCCCCGGGCGAAGGGGCCCGAGTGGGGCACGAAGTTCAGCTCGGGAGTCACGCCCGTCAGCTCCCTGCAGATCTGCACCACTTCGGGCGTGTGCCGGTGCTTCAGCGGGTTGTAGGCAAACAGGTTGGAGTGCCGCTCCGGGTGGTGGGTGGTGGCGAGCGGGGCACGGCCTGCGCCCGTGCTGCCGGTAACGCCAGCGGCATAGACCAGGCCATCGCTCAAGCCGAGTTTCAGCAGCGGGACGAGGCCCGCCAGCATGGACGTGGCAAAGCAGCCCGGGTGCCCCACGTGGGGGCCGGGAATGCCCGGCACGTGCTCCGGCAACGCGCAGACGAACTGGGGCAGCAGCTCTGGAGCACCGTGGGGCTGCTGGTAGACGGCCTCGAAGTCCGCTGCGTTCCGGAAGCGGAAGTCCGATGACGCGTCCACCACGGTGAGCTTGCTGCCCTGGGCTGCCGCCGCCCGGATCATGGTGGCCACGACGCCGGCGCTGACCACGTGGGGTGCGGCCGAGAACAGCGCCACCCGGGGCCCCCTGATCCGCCCGGCCAGCTCCGCCTGGGTGATAAAGGGCAGGTCCCGCACCACCGGTGCGAGATGGGGAAACGCCGCGCTCACTGCCGTGCCGGCCTGGCTTTCCGACGAGACGCCAGCCAGTTCCAGCCCGGGGTGCTGGCCCACGAGGCGCAGCAGTTCGCCAGCCACGTAGCCGGTACCGCCGATGATGAGGGTGGGTGTGCGGGTGTTCATTGCTCAGGAAAGCTTCTTGTCAGGACAGCTTCAGGCCCACGTGGGTCGTGACCGCATCCCCGAGCTGCATGGAGTCGGTCACCGCGTTGAGCGCCTTGACCCCCATGCGCTGGATGATGATGTCCTTGCCGACGTCGTTGTCGGTGGCTGGGCCGGTGACGATGGCGGGCTCAATGCCAAAGTCTTCCCGCAGCAGCTTGACGCCACCCCAGGCCGCCACCGGATCGTTGGCGCAGAGCACCAGGCAGGACAGGGCGTCACGAATCCCCTTGTCCCGCAGGATGGCCTCCACACCGTAGGCGCCAAGAATGCCGTCGCCCAGCTCGAAGACGATCACGTCGGGCTTGCTGGCCGCCAGCCGGGTGAGCATGGTCCGCGTCACCCCGGGGCCGTTCAGGCCCGTGGTCGTGACCACGCCAAAGTCCGTAAAGATCAGCGTGGAGCGTGCACCGGCATCCTCCATGGCCAGGATGTCCCGGCGCAGCGACACGCCGGTGGCCTTGAAGGCATCGACCGTGTGGCCGTGGTGGCGCAGCCGGCTCACGATGGCGCAGGCCGCCGCTGTTTTGCCGGAGTTCATGCAGGTGCCCGCGATGGCAATTACCGGCACGCCCTGGGTATCCACGACCGGCTCGGCAGCGAGCTGTTCCATGCCGATCCGGGCGGGCACACCGATGCGCTGGCCCAGGTAGGGGAAGTCGAGCACCGCGCCCAGGACCCGGGCATCGAAAGGCTGGCCGAAGCTGGCATTGATGGAGTCGCACACGCCGATGACGCCGCCCATGTTCAGCAGTTGCAGCGTGTCGCCCACGGCGACGGTCTCCGGGATGTGCCCGGAGTAGCCGAACAGCGCCTTCCGGTGGCCGAGCGCGGCGACGACGATGTCGCCCTTCTTCACGAGCGCCATGCGGCCGCTGGTCAGTTCCAGCTGGTTGTAGGTGTTCTTGTTGTTCAACACCTCGGCCGCGATCACCACGCCCTCCTCGCAGGGGATGTCGGCGCTCACGCGCAGCTCCCGCTTCAGGTTCAGGTGCTGGGCGATGGAGGCGATCTTGTCGGCGATGACGGTTTTCATGGCGTCCTTACTGGTTGCCGCCGGCGGCCCGCGTCTGCAGGATGCCGGGCAGGGCGAGGATCCGGGAGTAGCCCAGCGCATCGGCAGGCGTCCATTCGCCAGCCTTCTCGCCATAGACGCCCTTGGTGGCGGCCAGCAGGGAGTGGGGCGAAATGACGCCTTCGATGAACAGGCTGCCCGGCCGGAGCACGATCTTCACATCGCCCGTGACCCGCTGCTGGGCGGAGGTGAGGAGCGCCTCGATGTCCCGGCACACCGGGTCGAGCTGCTTGCCCTCGTGGACAAAGTCGCCGTACTGGGTGGCCACCTGATCCTTGACGCGCTGCTGGGGGCCGGAGAGCACGAGCTTCTCCAGTTCCCGGTGCGCGGTGAGCAGGATATCGGCAGCGGGTGCTTCGAAGGCCACGCGGCCCTTGGTGCCGAGCACCGTGTCGCCCACGTGGATGCCGCGACCGATGCCGTAGGGGCCGGCCACGGTTTCCAGCGCCTCGATGAGCGTGACCGGGTCCATGGCCTTGCCGTCGAGGGCTAAGGGCACGCCTTTGGTAAAGCTGACCGTGTGCCTTGCCATCGGGCGCGGCTTGTCAAAGGCATTGGGCGACAGTACCCAGGCGTCTTCCGGAATGGACTCCTTCGAGTCGAGAGTCTCCCTGCCGCCCACGGTGACGCCCCAAAGGCCCCGGTTGACGGAGTAGGCAGAACCCTTCGCGGGCACGGGGAAACCGTGCTGCTCCAGGTATTTCTGCTGCTCGGTCCGGATGAAGCCCTCGTCCCGGACCGGCGCCAGCACTTCCAGGCCGGGCGCGAGGGTGCGCAGGGCCACTTCGAAGCGCACCTGGTCATTTCCGGCGGCCGTGCAGCCGTGGGCCACGGTCTCGCTACCCCGCTCCCGGGCCAGCTCGGCCAGCAGCGTGGCCTGGATGCCCCGCTCTGCGCCGACGCAGAGGGGATACAGGTGGCCGCGGCGCACGTTGCCGAAGATCAGGTACTTAAGCACCCGGTCGAAGAACACGGAGCGGGCCTCCACGAGCACGTGCTCGATGGCACCGAGCGCCACCGACCGCCGTTCCAGGTCCTTCGCCGCGGCGGCGTCGATGCCACCCGTGTTGATGGTGACGGTAACGATCGGGCGCCCGTAGTGCTCCTTCATCCAGGGCACCAGGAACGACGTGTCGAGTCCGCCCGAGAAGCCCAGGATGATGGGGGAAACGCTCTTCTTCTGGATCGTCGTGTCGGTGGTCATGCCGGTTTCTCCAATCTCGCCCGCAGCTTGGCTACGAGCCTCCTCTGGTCCCCACCCGTGCGGGTGGCGATGAAAATAGTGTCGTCGCCGGAGACCGTACCCACGATCTCCGGCCAGCCACAGCGATCCAGCGCCAGCGCCACCTGGCCCGCCGCACCGGCGACCGTCTTCACCACGGTCTGGTAGGGCCCCGCCGTGCGGGTTTCCTCCACGAACTCTGCCAGCAGGCCCAGGCCTTTGCCGGCGTCGGCGTCTTCGTCGTCCTCCACCGGCCGGTATTCCTGGTCCAGCTTGGAAATGCCCAGCTGGCGCAGGTCCCGGCTGATGCTGGACTGGGTGGCGTCGATGCCCCGCTTCCGGAGCAGCTCCACCAGCTCGTCCTGCCGAGTGACGTGCTGGCGGCGCAGGATCTTGAGAATGACCTGCTGCCGTTCCTCACGCTGCTCGGCGGAAATGGGCACCGTTTCTCCATGCACATAAGCCCGAAGGGATGCGCATACTATCCAGATCGGCCCGGGTGTCAAGCCCGAAGTTCACTCTTACAATGGCGCCATGGAAGAACTGCTCAGGACTGCCGCCGCTGGCGACCCCCAGGCCCAGTACGAACTGGCCCTGCACCACGACAACCTCGAGGGTGACGCCCGGGACGCTGCCGAGGCGGCGCGCTGGTACCGGCTGGCCGCTGACCAGGGCCATGCGGACGCTCAGCTGCACCTGGGCCTGATGTACGACACCAGCGACGGGGTCCCACGCAACGAAGCGACGGCAGTGGAGTGGTACCGGCGTGCGGCAGACCAGGGGAACCCGGATGCCCAGGTGAACCTGGGTCTGATGTACCTGAATGGCACGGGCGTGGCGAAGATCGAAATGGCAGCTCTGCACTGCTTCCGCATGGCCGCGGAGCAGGGCCACCCCAAGGGCCAGTTCAATCTGGGCGCGCTTCTTTACAACGGAGTGGCGGGCGAGCCGGACCTGGCGGAGGTCTACCGCTGGTGGACGCTGGCGGCCCTGCAGGGGCATCCGTCGGCCCAGAAAAATCTGGAGACCGTGGCCGGGAAGCTCAGTCGGGAGCAACTGGCGGCGGCCCAGGCGGCGGTGGCCGAGGAAATTCGACGGACACAAGCTGACGGTCGCCGCTGAAGCCGCTCCTACGGGGCATGCCTGGCCTGGGATTCACCGGCGGGCACGCCGCCCGGGCCAAAGCGCCGCTCGATGCACCGCCAGCCGCCCTGTTGGTCCGCAAGTATCAGCGTGGCTGCGCGGGTGCCGTACTCGGCGCCGGTGACGAAGGGCGTCACCCGGGCCCGCGCCATGGGCGTGTCGTCTTGCGGTTTCGCCACGGGCATGCGCCGGGCGACCAGGGCCAGCATTTCTTCCACGTCGGGTCCCGCCTCAGGCATCGGCCGGCGCAGGTAGCCGGCGAGCGCGTTCTCCAGCCACCCGACCTTCGGCCAGGGCGCCTCCCGGGGCGAGTTCGACAGCAGCGTGATCCCTGCCGGAACCTGCCAGCGGGCGCCCAGGGTTCCGGCTGGTGTAATGAAGCCCTCCACGCCGCCGGTCAGCGTTCCGACCACGAGACCGAATCCGGCATAGTGGGCTTCGTCCGCTGCCACACCGTCGAGGAAGTCACTGGTGGTTGCAGTGCCGGTGAGCCAGTCACGCACCAGATTGCCCCGGCTCATTCGCTGCGCCGCCGATGGTGGCCGGAGCGGGTTGTTCGTCACCACCGCGAGCCGACCGCTGCGGCTGATGCCGAGCCAGCTGCCCCCGGCCTGCAGATCCCGGCCGCCGAAGACGTCCGGTGCTTCCGGCCACCAGTCCGCGGCCACGGTGGGGCGCTGATGAAATTCATCCCGATTGCCCAGGAGGATCAGTGGGTAGCGGGGATGGGTTTGCCAGGCGATGGCGACTAGACACATTGGCGTATTAGAGCGGATCGCGGCTGAAGCCGCTCCTACAAGGAAACCCTTGGGAACATGGGGCTGTCGAGGCCCAGGCTGGCGACGGGCGTGCCGCCGTCGGTATCGAACCAGGCTTCGATCAGGCGGAACGCGATGGACTCCCGGGGCGGCAGGCCGATGGCACCCCTGCGGATCTCGTCCCGGGTCAGCCAGCGAGCCTCAACCAGTTCCCCGTCGTTGCAGCGGATGTCGTCGGAGAGGCCCACCGCGTGGAAGCCCAGCATCATGGCGGCGGGGAACGGCCAGGGCTGGGAGCCTATGTAGGTGCACTCGCCCACCTGGATGTTGGTTTCCTCCTGGACTTCCCGGCGCACGGCGTCCTCCAGGGACTCGCCGGGCTCCACGAACCCCGCGATGGTGGAGAAGCGCCCGGGCGCCCAGGTGGCCTGCCGACCGAGCAGGCAGCGGTCGCCCCGCTGGACGAGCACGATCACGGCGGGGTCGATGCGGGGAAAGCTCTTGTGGTCGCAGTGCGGGCTGGTACACGCCATTACGAAGCCGCCCTCGGCAGCCCGGTTGGGAGCGCCACAGACGCCGCAGTGCCGGTGGCCCTCCTGCCAGAGGAGCATCGCCCGGGCGTAGGCCAGCAGTGCCGCATCGGCCTCGCTGACGGCGGCGACGATTTCCCGCAGCCCGCGAAAGCCGGCTGCCGGCAGGGCGGGTGGGGGAGTGGCGCCCCGGAGCTCGACGGCAAAGAGGGCCTGGCCGGCACGCCGGCCCAGGAAGACGCTGGTTTCGTGGCCGTCGTCCGGCAGGTCGAGGTCTTCCCGTCGGCAGACGACGAGACCGTCGTTCCCGAGCAGGCAGCGGGATTGCCAGATCGGGACAAAGCGCGTGTCGGCTGCGGCGAAGGCAACTGCCAGCTCTTCGGCCTGCTGCCGCAGGGGCGAGAGTCGCTCGACCCCGGAGCCGGTGAACGTGATGCGGGTCATGGCGGCAGGTTACGCATGATCTTTCACTTCACAAAATGGACAGCGCTCGTAGTCCAGTGCGTAGGCGTCCTGCACGTAGGGCCCCTCGCAGAGGGTGCACCAGGCCAGGCGCAGCTCGCGCCGGGAGACGAGACAGCGGTAGAGATTCCAGGCCCACTCGAAGGACAAACGGGGTTCCGGGTGCAGGGCGCGATAAGCCTCGAAGGCCTCGCACATCCCCAGACCCAGCAGAACGCCCGGTTCGCCGCTGGGCCGGAGCGCCCGGCTGTCCCGATCCAGCTGGACGACCCCCGTGCGGACGAACAGCCCCGTCAGCAGGCTGGCTTCTCCCAGGCGGCGCGCCGAGCTGATGAAGGGGCCAATCTGGCTGGGTGACTTGCCCCGGCGGCGTCGGACCGTGCCATGGTCGGGGTAGTAACTGGCTGAAATCTTGCGAATCCGGTCTTCCGTAAATCCCGTGCACAGGCGGATCGTGCCCGTGCGGGCCTCGTGCTCGATCATCCGGAGGGCCAGGTCGAAGCGCTCCCGCTCACCCGCGTACCGGTTATCCGTCGCCCGCATATTTCCCTCGACTTTCATCATTTTTGGTCATTTTGGATCAATTATATGAAGGTGTCGTGTTTATTTGGTCCAAGTGGAGCATTTATAGTACAGCCCAGTCCACTTCAGGGAACAGCGCAAATGCAGAGGAATTGGCCACATACGCAGGTTTGTCGGGAAATTCAGGAGTTCAACCGGGCCTTTCTCGACCTTGTCTCCGCAGACCAGGGGCCCGGAGCGGTGTTTGGGCTGGATGCTCCCGTGCGCCAGCGACTGCGGCTGCTGTCCCCACTCCAGCTTCAGGCCATCGCGGCAACACCCTGCCTGCTGGCCGCCTTTGCGCCCCTGTCGTCCGGGCCGGCCCCCCGCAGTGTGGCCGACGCGCCCGTCCCGCTGGTCCCCCCGGCCCAGGCGGATGCGGCGCGCCTCTTTGCCGCTGCGTTGCTGGTCTGGCTGTGGCACACCGCCCGCCAGGATGGCCTGCTGGCGGCACTGTGTGTCGGGCCCAGACCGCAGGGCGTGGAGTCGCTCAGCGGTCCCGGTTTTCTGGAGTTGCAGCGCACGGCGGCCGGGGCCGCCGACCGGCTGGAGGCTCGCTTCTGCCGCCATCCCCGGATCTGGCCGGACCTGGTGCGGGCTGCCGCCGAAGCCGATGGGCAGGTGATGACAGCCACCCGCCTGTCCATGGTTCAGCTCACCCTGATCAGCCGCCGGTGAGTCTCCCGCCCGGTGGCGTACCCCGGGCAGTTCAATCCGCGGTGCTGGGGACGACGAAGGTTGTTTGCACCCTGCAAGAAGGCACAATGCCGCGCCATGCACGCGCTCTCGGTCCGGAATCTCACCAAGGTCTACGCCAATGGCGTCCGGGCGCTGGACGGGATCGACCTCGAGGTGGAGACCGGGGATTTCTTCGCGCTGCTCGGACCCAACGGTGCCGGGAAGACCAGCCTCATCGGGATTGTCACCTCCCTCGTGACGAAGACCGGTGGCGACGTCAGTGTCTTCGGCCACAGCCTCGACCGGGAGCTGAACGCGGTCAAGAACGCCATCGGCGTCGTGCCCCAGGAGCTGAACGTCAACCTCTGGGACAAGGTCAGCAACATTGTCGTCAACCAGGCGGGCTTCTATGGCCTGACCCGCTCCCGGGCCCTCGCCCGTGCCGAGGTGTGCCTGCGGCAGCTGCAGCTCTGGGACCGCCGCAATGACACGGCGCGCACGCTGTCGGGGGGCATGAAGCGTCGGCTGATGATTGCCCGCGCCCTGGTGAACGAGCCACGCCTGCTGATCCTCGACGAGCCGACCGCCGGCGTGGACATCGAGATCCGGCGGTCCATGTGGCAGTTTCTCCGGGACCTGAACGCCGGCGGGACTTCCATCATCCTGACCACGCACTATCTGGAAGAGGCGGAAAACCTCTGCCGGCACGTCGCCATCATGGACCGGGGGCGGGTGATCGAGAGGGGGCCCATGGCGACGGTCCTCACCAAGCTGAATGAAGAAGTGTTCCTGCTGACCCCCCGGACGCCTGTGCTCGCTCTCCCCACGGTGCCGGGCTTCGACGTCCGGCTGAACGGCCCGCTGGAGCTGGAGGCAGCGCTGCCTCGCTCGCGCAGCGTCAACGAGCTGTTTGCCGCCCTGTCGGCGGTGGGCGTGGAGATCACGAGCTTGCGCAACAAGGCGAACCGGCTCGAGGAACTCTTCCTCAACCTCACGGAGCGCAAGGGCGGGTTGTCCGGCCTTAGGGCGCCACAGGCAGTGTCCCCGTGAACCTGGGCCAGCAGTTCATTGCCCTCTCGACACTGGTCCGCCGGGAGTACTACCGGGTGTTGCGCATCTGGGGGCAGACGATCCTGCCCCCGGTCATCAACATGGCGCTGTACTTCATCATCTTTGGCAATCTGATCGGTCAGCGCATCGGGCAGATGGACGGGTTCGACTACAAACAGTACATCGCCCCCGGTCTGATCATGATGGCGGTGATCACCAACGCCTACGGCAACGTCGTGTCGTCGTTCTTTTCGTCCAAGATGAACCGCCATCTGGAGGAGATGCTGGTAGCGCCCATGGCGAATGCCACGATCGTTCTCGGCCACATGGCAGGTGGCATCGTGCGGGGCGTCGCGGTGGGGCTGGCGGTGACGGCAGTGGCCTTGCTGTTCACGCCCCTGCCGTTCGTGCACCCCCTGATCACCATCTCGGTGTTCCTGCTGTGCGCCGCCATCTTCTCACTGGGCGGACTGATCAACGGGATCATGGCGAAGAACTTTGACGACGTCTCCATCATTCCGTCGTTCGTCCTGCAGCCGCTGACCTACCTGGGCGGGGTCTTCTACTCTATCTCGCTGCTGCCGGAACTGGCCCAGCAGATTTCCCGGCTGAACCCGATCCTGTACGTGGTTAACGCCTTCCGCTACGGGATGCTGGGCGTGTCGGACGTGCCGATCGGCACGGCCTACGTGATGATGGTCCTGTGTGTCGCTGTCCTGTTCAGCATCTGCGTGCTGATGCTGAATCGGGGCTACCGGATCCGGGAGTAGGAGCGGCCTGAAGGCGCTCCTTCAGGCGCGATCACCAAGTGAAATCGCGCCTGAAGGCGCTCCTACGGGGCGCCGGTCGGCGCTGGCGCCTGGTACTCCTGCACGGCAAGGACCAGCGTGCCGGGGCCACCGTGCACGCCGTAGGCGGGTCCCAGGTCGGCCACCCGGATCGATTCCAGCTGGGGAAACGCCGCCGAGCACGCCGTCCGCAGCGCCTCAGCTGCGGCGGGGGAGTCGGAATGGGCGATGGCCAGGCGCAGCACCGTGTCGCCAGACTTCAGCCACCGGTCCTGAGTGGCAATCCTGATGAGGGCAGACACCCGGTCACCGCCCCGGCCCAGGACGCCGCGGACCTTCACGCCTTTGCGGGGGTCGATGCCCAGGATGTAACTGATCGGCAGCATGCGGGCCAGCCAGCGCCAGGGCTTGGGAATGCGGCCGCCCCGCACTGCGTAGCTCAGATCCGGCAGGATGGCATAGGTCCAGGTGCTGGCCACGGCGCGTTCCACTGCCGCGATGACTTCCGCGGCGGACTTGCCGGCCCGGGCATTTTCGGCGGCGCAGATCACGATCAGTCCCTGGCCCACGGAGGCGTTCTTGCTGTCCACCACGGTCACCTGATCCGGCTTGCTCACGCGGCCGGCGGCCGATATCGCCGCCTGGTAGGTGCCGCTGAGTCGCGCGGTGAGACTGACAGCCACCACGTGCTCGAAGTGCGACGACAGCAGTTCATAGGCGCGGCGGAAATCCCCGGGCGGTGGCTGGGACGTCTTCGGGTGTATCGGGTTGCGGGCCAGCTCGGCCCAGAAACCTGTCGCGTTCATGCCGACCTTGTCGAGATGGCTTTCGTTACCAAAGGTCACCCGCAGGGGCACCATCTGGATGCCGAACTCGTCCCAGGTGGCGGCGGGCAGGTCGGCGCCGGAGTCGGACACGATGGCTACACGCCGGCCGTCAGCCTGGAGCGAGCGTTCCTGACGGTGCATGTCGTCCGCCTTCTCCGCGGACACCCGGCCGTAGCGGCGGGCAATCGTGAAGGCCTGCGCGGGATCATTGACATGCACGTGCAGTCGCGCCTTGGTGCTACTGCCGACCACCACGACACTGCTGCCGAACCGCGCCAGCTCGGCGCGCAGTCCATCCCTGTCCACGCCACTGCCGATCACCAGGCACTCGGTGCAGTAGCGGTGCTCCGGCGGCCCCGTATGGCTCAGCTCTGCCGCGCTGCGGGCCGACGGGTCGCCGTCTTCGGTAACTGCCACCGCGGGCGCCAGGCCCGGTTCCAGGGCATCCGCCATACCTTCGAGGAGGACCAGCAGTCCGCGGGCGCCGGCGTCCTCCACGCCCGCATTGCGCATGGAAGCCAGGGTCTGGCGGGTCGTATCCACCGCCTCCCGCGCCTTTTTCAGCAGCGACGTCAGCAGTGTCAGAAAGTCAGAGTGCTCGGGTAGCTGGCCGGGCGCCACCGCGGCGGCGATATCGCGCATCACGGTAAGCACGGTGCCTTCCGCCGGATTCTGGATGGAGTTGCGCGCACAGCTTTCCGCACTGGCTAGGGCCAGGGCCAGTTCATTCGGCCGGACCCGATAGTGACCGGCCAGTGAGTCGCTGAGACCCTGCAGATACTGGGCGAAGATGGCACCGGAATTGCCGCGGGCGCCGTCGAGGGCTGCGTCCGCCGCCGCTGCCAGCATCTCGCCCGCGTGGCGAGTGCTGGTATTGGACAGGCGCTCACCGACCACCGTAAACGTCAGCGCCAGATTGGTGCCGGTGTCCCCGTCCGGCACCGGATAGACGTTGATCCGGTCGAGGTGGCCGCGCTCGCCGATGAGCCGGGCGATACCGCCGAGCAGCAGTCGCTGGAAGCGGCGGCCGTCCAGATACGCAACGCGGGGCGGGCGGCGAATACTCATCGGCGGGCCAGGGTGAAACGGCGGCCCTGATAGGCCAGGATCACGCCATCCGGCGTAATGCTTTCAACGGTCGGCCCTTCGCTGAGCGGACTGCCTTCCTTGTACTTGCGGGAGCCGATGACGACAAAGCGGCTGCCCGGCTTATCGCTGTAGACGTGGAGATCGAGATTGAGCAGGGGCATGTTCAGGGCCCCGGTACCGATCAGCTCTTCCGCGGTCGGGAGATCGTTGCCCGCGAGAATCCGCGATGGCGTGGTGGGTGTCATGACGGGGGCGACCGCTGGTGCGGTCGGCAGTGGGAGTGGGACTGGAGGAGCGACCACGACTGGCGGTAGCTCGCGTATGAACTCGCCGTCGGCTTCCGGCTCCAGCAGTGGCTCACCGAACTCGGCTTCCCGCGCCAGTGGCCGGATGGCCTCTGGCGAAGCTGGCGCCGGCGCTGCCACGGTCGGTGTGGAGGGTGTGGGGTCCGACGTCGCGGCTGCCGGCCTGTCACTGCCACGCCCAAACCACTGCACCCCCATCAGCACCACATTGGCAGCCAGGATGGCAGCGAGAATTGGTATCCAGATGCTCTGGCGAACCCGACGGCCGGCATAACGGACGTCAGCGAGGCCCGGTGCGGCGGTTCTCTGCCGCTCGGCATCGCTCTTGCGCAAGGCATCGAGAATGAAGGACATGGTGCGTTAGTTGGCCAGGGCCAGGCGGGGCATCTCGCCGTCGCCCAGGTCTGAGTTGATGGCCACCTGGGTGGCATGCCCGGCCATCCCGTCCACCGGGAGGCGGCGGTCCCGCTGATAGTCCCGAACCCGGCCCGCCAGCGCTTCGTCATAGAGATCCGAGTCCATCGGTTCCGCGGGTTTCCCCTGGATGCGTGCGAGGCTGGCCCGCAGCCACCGGACGTCCGGATCCCGCATCCCGGGCAGGAAGGACTTGACCGCCGTGGTGCCCGGGCGCCACAGGAGCAGGGACTCGCCAAACCACAGCTGTTCAAGTTCCTTGATGGCTACCCGGAACTCTGTGCCGCCGATATTGAGCACGGCGGTCTGCGCACCCAGGCCGGCCAGTACCACCTGGTGCGGGTCGTTGTTGCTGTCGCGCAAAGTAAGGATGGCCGGCAGGCCCAGAGTACGGACCTGATCCAGCGTGCCCCGCTGGTACAGGCAATACAGGCCCCGGTCCTCCGCCTGGACGCAGGGCCGTTTCGTCTGGCTGTTCAGATCCACGTTCCACAGCCGGAACAGGGAGCTGAAGGCGGTGTCTGTGCCGGTCCTGCCGATGTTTGCCCGGAGCAGTGGCGCCAGCGGCAGCGCCGGGGTCCCCGTGTCCGCCACGGCCAGCGGCACGGCCACGGGCGCGGCAAGAGGCACTGCGGCTTTGCCGGCCGGGCCCTCCGCCACCACGGCGGCCGCCGGGCCCGGGTCCCGGTTGATCCGGAACCACTGGAGACCGGCGAACCCGGAGGCCAGGACGATCAGCAGACCCGCTGCGCCGAGGCCCAGGAGCGCCGCGGGGTGAGCCCACCAGGGCCGCTGCCACCAGCTGAACCCGGCCGGGGGCCGGTCGTAGACTTCCGCCAAGGCCGCCCGGACGAGTTCAGGGGTTACCTCCCGCTCTTCCTGGGTATAAGCGCCGAGCAGCGCCCGGTCGGCAATCACATTGATCATCCGGGGAACGCCGCCGGACAGGCGAAACAGGTCCCGCTTGGCCGCCGCAGAGAAAATCGGCCCAATGGCCCCGGCCACCTTGAGGCGATGCTCGATATAGGCAGCGGTTTCGTCCCGCGTCAGCGGCTCCAGGTGATAACGGCCGGTGATGCGCTGGGCCAGCTGCCGCATGTCATTCCGGGCCAGGAGCTCCCGCAGTTCCGGCTGGCCAATCAGGATAATCTGCAGGAGCTTCTGCTTGGCGGTTTCGAGATTTGTCAGGAGCCGAACCTGCTCCAGAACATCGACGCGCAGGTTCTGGGCCTCGTCCACGATCAGAATCGTGCGCCGCCCCAGGCTGTGATTCTTGAGGAGGTAGGCATTGAGGGCGTCCGTCAGCGCCTTGATGCTGTTGCGCTGTTCCGGCAGCTCGACGTGGAGTTCCTCGCAAATCGAGCTCAGGAACTCGACCCGGGACAGCTGGGAATTCAGGACCACCGCCACATCGGCAAAGTCGGGAAGCTGCTGGAGCAGGCTGCGGACCAGGGTGGTCTTGCCCGTGCCAACCTCCCCCGTCAGCTGAATGAAGCCGCCGCTTTCCTTGACCCCGTAGATCAGGTGGGCAAGCGCCTCCGCGTGCCGCTCGCTCATGTAGAGGTAGCGGGGGTCGGGCGTGATCGAGAAAGGCTTCTCGTTAAGGCCGAAGAAACTGCTGTACATCCCGGCCCAGCCTAGCAGCCTGTCAGGCCCGCTCGCGCAGCACGATGTACCGGGCCGCCCACCGGAGGCCGTCGTACCCCGGGCCAAAGGTCCCGAGGGCGTCCAGAGCCTGCTGCAGCAGCTCATCAGCCCGCTGCCGGGCTCTCTGCATGCCGAACAGGTGAGGATAGGTGGCCTTGTCCTTGGCCTGGTCAGAACCGCCAGTCTTGCCGGTTTCGGCCGTGGACCCCTCAATGTCCAGAATGTCGTCCCGCACCTGGAAGGCCAGGCCCAGGGCATCCACGAACCGCTCCAGGGCGTGGAGGGTGGAATCCGGTACCGCCGTGGCGCAGCTTGCGGCCGCCAGCACGCTGGCCCGCAGCAGACGGCCGGTCTTGAGCCGGTAGATGTGTTCCAGCTCGGCGGGATCAAGCCGGCGGCCTTCTGCGGCCAGGTCCATGGACTGGCCGCCGGTCATGCCGTTGGAGCCGCAGGCATCCGCGACCAGCGCCACCAGCTTGACCTGCGCGGCCGGCATGCCGATCAGCGCCGGGTGGGTGGCCAGCATTTCGAAGGCGAGGGGCTGCATCGCATCGGCGGCGAGGATCGCCGTGGCCTCATCGAACGCGCGGTGCGCCGTGGGCCGTCCCCGCCGGAGATCGTCGTTATCCATGGCCGGCAAATCGTCGTGGATCAAAGAGAAGGCGTGCATCAGCTCGATCGCAGCGGCCGGGGCATCGAGCACCTCCGGCGGCACCAGCAGCGCTTCGCCGGTCGCGTAGACGAGCAGGGGGCGGATGCGCTTGCCACCCCCCAGGGCGGCGTAGCGCATGGCCTCGTGCAGTCGGCGGGGTGCCACTTCAGCCGCAGGCAGGTGGTGATCAAGGACACGTTCGATGCGTGCAACATACTCGTCAGCGCGGGTGGCAAAGCTCATGAACAGGGAATCGCGAGTGGGAAACCAGCCTACAGGATAGTGGGTCCCGCGGGAGCGAGCCAACCCTCGGGCTATAATTTGGCCCGCGCCGCGGCACCCGCCGCGGTCTGGCAGCCATCAAACCGGTGAGGAGTGCCGATGCGTGCGGTAGCGATCGCGCACCCCAACGTGGCCCTCGTCAAGTACTGGGGCAAGCGGGCCCGCGCGGGCAACCTGCCGGCCACGGGCTCGCTGTCCCTGGTCCTGGGGGGGCTTGCCACCGAAACCAGCGTGACCTTTGACCCGTCCCTCCGGCGCGACCGGGTCCTGCTGGATGGCCGGGAGGATCCGGAGACTACGGCCCGGGTCAGCGCCTGCCTTGATCTGCTGCGGCAGGAGGCCGGGGTCAGCACCCCGGCGCTCGTGGAGTCCCGCAATGATTTTCCCACGGGCGCTGGTCTTGCGTCGTCGGCGTCCGGGTTTGCGGCGCTGGTTACGGCGGGGGCCGGAGCCCTGGGTCTCCACCTCCCAGCCCAGCGCCTTGCCGAGATTGCCCGGCTGGGCTCCGGTTCGGCACCCCGTTCCCTCCTGGGCGGCGTGGTGTTGCTCCGGAACCGGGAAGCAACGACAGTCTGCGAGCAGATCGCGGCGGCTGCCGACTGGCCCCTGCAGATAGTTGTGGCCGTCACGACCTCGGGACCGAAGGCGATCAGTTCCCGGCTCGGTATGGCCCAGAGCGAGCAGACTTCTCCGTTCTATGACGCGTGGGTAGAGACCCATGCCGCGGACCTGGATGCCGGCCTTGCGGCTGTGCGCCACCGGGATTTCCCGGCACTGGCCGCCATCGCCGAGCACAACTGCCTCAAAATGCACGCTGTAATGCTGACCACGCGGCCGCCGCTGCTCTACTGGACACCGGCAACGCTCGCCTGTCTGCACAAGATCCAGGCGTTGCGCCAGGACGGCGTGCCCGTGTTCTTTACCGTCGACGCCGGCCCCCAGGTGAAGGCCATCTGCCTGCCGGGCGCCGCGGACGACGTCGCCGTGGCGCTGGGCAATCTGCCGGGCGTACTGCAGATTCTGCGCAGCCCTCTGGGCGAGGGGGCCCGTCTCCGTGCCAACGCTGATTGAAGCCCGGGCCCCGGGCAAGCTGGTGATCGTCGGCGAGTACGCCGTGCTGGCCGGAGCGCCCGGTCTGGCCGTCGCCGTGGACGTGCGGGCGGAAGCCCGGATCACGTCACTCGCCGGGTCTGGCAATCAGCTGGTCATCCCGGACACGGGTGAAAGCTTCCGGTTTCGCTGGGTCTCGGGAAGCGGTCCCCGGTGGGAAGGGGATTCGCCCGGGGCCTTCGGGCTGCCGCTGGAAGCCTGCGCGGAAATACTGACTGTCCGGGGCCTGTTGCCCCGTGCCTCGGAACTTCCGCCCTGCCGGATCGAGCTGACCACGGCGGCCTTTCACCAGACCTCCCCCGATGGCCAGCGCGTGAAGCTGGGTCTGGGTTCGAGCGCAGCCATCGTCGTGGCCCTCACCGGGGCCCTGTTGCGGTTAGCCGGCGGCCCGATCCTGAGCCAGGAAGAGCTTACCGCCATCTGTTGCGAGGCCCACCGCCGCCTCCAGGGCGGCCTTGGCAGCGGAGTCGATGTGGCCACGGCGATTACCGGCGGCACGGTAGCCATCGCCTTCAATCGCCAGTCCGGACCGGAGGCGCCCGTACCCCAGGCCCAGCCCGTGTCCTGGCCCCGGCGGCTGAGCCTCGTGGCGGTCTGGTCGGGCGAGAGTGCCTCGACGCCGGCAATGCTCAGCCGATTACGCGCCTTTCGCGAGCGGGATGCCGGGCGTTTCGCGAGCCACATGGAACGCCTCGGGGCGAACGCTGGCCAGGCCGTCGCGGCCTGGCGGGCTGAAGACCTCAGTGGCCTGTTTAGCGCCATCACGGGTTACGAGTCCGGACTCCGGCAGCTGGATGCAGCGGCGGGCATTGGCATTTTCTCCGCGAGCCACGAACGGCTGCGGGAGATTGCCCTGAAGCACGGCGCGGTCTACAAACCGTCTGGCGCCGGCGGGGGCGACTTCGGGATTGCCCTGACGGACTCCCGCACGGTGGCCCAGGCGTTGCATGCCGGGTATGCGGCGGCCGGGATTTCAGTACTGGACGCGGAACTGTGCGCCCCGGGACTCAGCGTTCGCGGGGGCGGCGCACGCCGGGAGCTGGCTGGCCCGGGCCAAAGCCCCGGCCGAGGTCAGTGAACGTAGCGGTAGTACTCCACGCCTGCATCCTGGAAGGCGTGGCCAACCTGTGAGCCGATCCGCTCGATGACGAATTCGCCGGCTGCCGCCACCTTGAGTCCGGCCGGCACGGCCCCGTCCCGCAGAGCCAGGTACTGCTCCAGCGTGACATCGATAGCCGGCCGCAGTGCCTCTTCCAGGCGAATCCGCCGCGCCGCGGTTTCCCAGCCGGCAACGATTTCCAGCGGGATCGCGTCGGCGGCGTTGCCGCTGCCATAGCCGATGGTCAGGAGTTCACGCCCCGCCAGATCGGTGCCGCGACTCACGGCATCCGCCAGGCCCGCGGCGAGCCAGGCCGGCAGCGCGCCGGTATAGAGGTTGCCGACTTCCCGCATCCACTCGGCGCCCAGTTCCATCTTGGCGTGCACGTGGGTCTGGAAGGCAGCGCTCTGCCGGAACACCTTGAGCACAGCCATGGTGAGCGGAAAGACCTCGTCCTGAATTCGCTCGCTCACCGCCAGCAGGTTCAGCTCCGGCGCCGTATTCATCTCCGCCAGCACCTCGCCAATCAGCACGCCGGCACCACGGCAGTAGGCGGCCAGTTCCTCCTGATCCGCCGCCCCACCCTGGGCCAGGGCGAACAGGTAGGCCACGCCGAAGCCGGTTTCCGGCATCCGGGCGTAAGGCCGATGGATAAAGATCGCGTCGAGCTGGCGCAGGTAGGTGGCGGGGTCGAGACCGCGCCGCACGTACATGTCGTCAAGAGCGCGCCGGACTTCGTCCACATAGCAGTTCGTCGAGTAACGCCCGTTGTAAACCGGGATGTCGAAAGAATCCGCGTGGCCGTTGAGCCGCCCGGTAAGGGGTTTGCGAAAATCGATGCCCCGGTACTCCGAGGCTGTGCCCGCGTGACGCAGGTTGATGGTAGCCAGGCGCGGTTTGGCCTCGAGCAGCATCGCAACGGCGCCGGCGCCCTGGGTGGGCTCGCCGCTGCTGCCCCGCTCGTAGAGCGCCTTGTCGGCACAGACCACGACGGCGAGGCTGTCGTCGCCGTCCGTACTCAGGAAGCGCACCGCGCTCTTCAGGGCGTACACGCCCCCGAGGCAGGCGTGCTTGAACTCGGGAACCTCACAGTTACGGGCAATCGGCGGCAGACCCAGCGCGCGCAGGGCTTCATCCAGCATGCCCTTGACGATGATCGCACCTGCCGAATTGTCAGTGCTGGACTCCGTCCCCAGGGCCAGATAGCGGATGCGCGTCGGGTCTATGGTGTAGTTGCGGATGAGGCGGAGCACCGCGTTCGCCGCCATGGTGTAGACGCTCTGGTCGGGCCCAAGCAGCCGGAAGCCGGCGCCCACCACGTGCCGGATCTTCTCCCAGTCGGCACCCGTCCACTCGCACCATTTCTGCAGGTCCACCCGGTAGGGAGGCAGGTACAGCGCCATGCCGCTGAGGCCTGGATTACCGGCAGGGGTGCGGGGAGGTGCTGTGGGTTGCCTGGTTTGCGCCATGCGCGTGCCGGGGGGGCGTTGGGCGGGAGATCAGCCCGCTATCGCAGCCTTCATTGCACGGTGATGGTGATGGGAACGGAGAGCACCGGCGGGTTGTGAGGGACGTGGTTGGTGTCACCCAGCAAGAGCTGCAGCGTGTGCTGGCCGGGCGGCAGCGTGATTTCAGCTTCCGTCTGCGCCTGCCCGAAATGCAGATGCTGAGCGTCTTTTGGCAGCGGTAGTCCCAGGTCCGGCGCTGGCACATCGATGAGGAGGTGATGGTGGCCCGAATTGGGAGTGGGATCCCCGGCCGGCGCCAGGACCATGCCCTGCAGGTCGAACACCACCTTGACGGGCGAACTGACGACCGCGCCGTTCGCCGGAGCAAGAATCGTCACACTCGCGCCCTCTGGCGACGGGTTGCGGGGGACCGGCGCGGCGGTGTCCGCGGGTGCCGCCAGAGGCTCGGCTGCCAGCGGCGCGGTAGCCGGAGACTCTGCAGGGGCTTCCGCCGCGGGGGCAGGCGGCTTGCCACAGGCAGTCAGGCAGAGCCCGAGCACCGCGACCGACAACAACTTCAGGGAGGGTTTTTTCATGCGCGGATACTAACCGACCAACCCAGCGGTGTCATGAAGAGGCACTGCCGCCGGATGTGCCACTCGGCGCAGTTCCGACGGATCGAAGTCGTCCACGGCCGTCAGGGCCAGCACCGTCGCGTCAAACTCCTGCATCAACCGTGCTTCGTCCGCCGTGATGACCCCGCGGTCCCGGGCCTGCTCCAGGCGTTCGTGCACGGCACCCGGCTCCACCAGTCCGGCCCGGATTGCATCCCGCACTTTTGTTTCCACGGGCGCGAGCCGTTCTGCCGTTTCCAGGGCTACCTGTAGCTGGCCCAGGGGCGAGTCAGGCTGGCGGGCCGAGAAAATCCCCGCGCACAGCCGGTTCCGGGTCTCGGTGGGCCGGGTGATCAGTGCGACCACCTCGCTGCCCAGTTCGTCGCCCGGGGCGGAGTACATGCGGCCCCGGGGGAAGATGCAGACCCGGAGCACTGCTGCCACGACCCGGTTCGGAAAGTTCCGGAGAAACCCGTGCAACTGTTCCTGGGCCTGGTAGAGCAGGGTGCGGCAGGCCCATTCCACCAGGGGCAGGTCACTCGCCTGCCTGCCCTGGTTGTCGAAATGCTTCAGCACCATGCTGGCCAGATAGATGCTGCTGAATACATCGCCAAGCCGGGCAGAGAGCGCCTCCTTGCGCTTCAGCTGGCCACCGAGGACCAGCATCGCCACGTCCGCCGCCAGGGCGAAGGCAGCGCTATAGCGATTCACGTGCTGGAAGTACCGGGCCGTTGGCCCGTCCACCGGCGCGCCGCTGGCCTGCGCGTTGGTCAGCGCCAGCACGAAGGAGCGTGCAGCGTTGCTGATGGCGAAGCCAATGTGCCCGAACAGGTAGCGATCGAAATCCCGCAGTCCGCGGCTGAAGTCGGGGTCCTTCGCGGCCTCCATCTCCTTCAGCACGAAGGGATGGCAGCGGATGGCCCCCTGCCCGAAGATGATCAGGCTGCGGGTCAGTATGTTGGCGCCCTCGACGGTGATCGCGATCGGCACGCCCTGGTAACCGCGGGCCAGGTAGTTTGAGGGCCCAAGCATGATGCCCTTGCCGCCGTGGACATCCATGGAGTCATTGACGACTTTGCGCGCAAGCTCCGTGCAGTGGTACTTGAGAACGGCGGACGGCACCGAAGGTTTCTCGCCCCGGGCGATCGCCGTTGACGTCACCGTCATGCCCGCATTGATGATGTAGGTGTACCCGGCGATGCGGGCCAGGGCCTCGCCGACGCCCTCGAACTCACAGACCGGCACGTTGAACTGCTTGCGCAGGCGGGCATAGGCGCCGGTCGCATAGACGACGGCTTTGCTGCCGCCCATGGCGCTCGCTGGCAGGGTGATGCCCCGTCCGGCCGAGAGTTGCTCCACCAGCATCTTCCAGCCCTGGCCGGCCCGGTCGGGCCCGCCAATGATGGCGTCGAGGGGCACGAACACATCCCGGCCCCGGGTGGGTCCGTTCTGGAACGGGATGTTCAGGGGGAAGTGTCGACGGCCGATCTCAACGCCCGGGGTCCGCACCGGAATCAGTGCGGCGGTGATGCCACGCTCGGTTTCTTCCCCAATAAGGTGGTCCGGATCGGAGAGCTTGAAGGCAAGTCCCACCAGAGTGGCCACGGGCGCCAGCGTGATATAGCGCTTGTCCCAGTTCAGGCGTATGCCGACGATCTCCTGGCCCTGCCACATGCCCCGGCACACGACGCCCCGATCCGGAATGGACGCTGCATCCGAGCCGACACGGGGCCCCGTGAGGGCAAAGCAGGGGATCTCCTCGCCGGTAGCCAGTCGCGGCAGGTAGCGCTCCCGCTGCTCATCCGTGCCGTAGTGGAGCAGGAGCTCTGCCGGTCCCAGGGAATTGGGCACGCCAACGGTGGACGACACGACGGCGCTGCGACTCGAGAGCTTGGCGAGCACGGCGGCCACCGCAATCGGTGAGAACTCCAGTCCGCCATAACGCTTCGGGATGATCATCGCGAAGAAGCGGTTCTGCTTGATGAAGGCCCAGACGTGCGGGGGCATGTCAGCAAGTTCGTGGGTGATCTGCCAGTCATCGGAGATGCGGCAGAGTTCTTCCGTCGGGCCATCGAGGAAGGCCTGCTCTTCGGCCGTGAGCTTCGGCGGGGGCAGGGCCATAAGCTTGCCCCAGTCGGGCAGGCCCGTGAACAGTTCGCCGTCCCAGCCCACCGTGCCGGCCTCGAGGGCCTCCCGCTCGGTGTCGGACAGACTCGGCACTACCGTGCGGTAGAACCGCAGCAGCGGCAGGGTGATCCGTTCCCGGCGGAAACCCGTCGAGTTAAGGACCAGGAGTCCCGCAAACAGTATCCAGAGGACCAGCTTCCACGCCAGCCAGCCGGGTCCGAACAGGGAATAGACGACCAGGGCGAAGCCCAGGACAAGAGTTGAGGTCGGCAGGTCGATACGCCGGTAGGCAAGCGCAATGCCGACGCTCAGTATTGCGGCTGTCCAGAACAGCCAGATCAGGAAATCAGCCATGGCCAGAGCCCTCAATACGAGCCTTGACTATAAACCAGAGAGGGCGGGGCCTGTAGGAGCGCCTTTAGGCGCGATCTCTCGCGGCATCGCGCCTAAAGTCGCTCCTACACGGCGTTTAAAGCAGCGCGGCGATGGCGTCACGCTCCTGGCGCAGCTCGTCCTCCGTGGCCTTCAGCCGTTCCCGGCTGAAGTCGCTGACGGCGAGGCCCTCGACGATTTCGTACTTACCCTTGGCGCAGCGCACCGGATAGGAAAAGATGATGCCTTCCTTGATGCCGTAGCTGCCGTCGGACGGCACGGCCATGCTCACCCAGTCGTCGCCCGGGGTGCCGAGGACCCAGTCCCGGATGTGGTCGATCGCTGCCGAAGCGGCGGATGCAGCACTGGACAGGCCGCGGGCCTTGATGATGGCCGCGCCCCGCTGCTGCACCGTCGGAATGAACTCGTCCTTCACCCATTTGGCGTCGACCAGTTCGCTGGCCCGCCGTTCGTTCACCAGCGCCTGGCTGATGTCCGGGTACTGGGTGGCGGAATGGTTGCCCCAGATGGTCATGCGGCTGATCTGGCTGACGTGGGTGCCGGTCTTGGTCGCCAGCTGCGCCAGGGCCCGGTTGTGATCCAGGCGCATCATCGCCGTGAAATTGGCCGGATTCAGGCTCGGGGCGTTGCTCTGGGCGATCAGGGCATTGGTATTGGCCGGATTGCCGACCACCAGCACCTTGACCTGGCGGCTGGCATGCTCGTCCAGCGCCTTGCCCTGCACGGAGAAAATCTTCGCGTTGTCCCGCAGCAGATCGGCGCGCTCCATGCCAGGCCCCCGGGGCTTGGCGCCAACCAGCAACGCGTAATCGGTGTCCTTGAAGGCCACGTTGGCCTGATCGGTAGCAATGACGCCCTGAAGGGTGGGAAAGGCACAGTCTTCCAGTTCCATCGCCACGCCGTTCAGTGCCGCGAGGGCCGGCGTGATCTCCAGCAGCTGCAGGATCACCGGCTGGTTTGGGCCCAGCAGTTGCCCGGAGGCAATGCGGAAGGCCAGCTGGTAGCCGATCTGGCCGGCGGCGCCGGTAATGGTGACTCTCGCAGCTTTGTTCATGGCCAGTCCTGAGGAAGCGGGGGCGCGGATTCTAATCCGGCGATGGCCCTGTGGGCTACCGGGTGGCGCCCCTACTTGTTGGCTGCCTTGAAGGCCCGGAGCTGCTCATTGAACTGCAGGGCTTCAGCCTCCATGGCATCCACCGCGGCGTTGTACTTCTGGACGTGCATGGCTTTCAGCTCCTGGGTCTGCTGCTCCAGGGGCAGGGCGGCGAACTCAGCGTCGATACAGCCGGTGTACGCCTCCATATCGGCCAGATACTTCTTCACCGCAGCGCTCGCCGCGGTGATTTCTTCCTGCGTGGCGCTCTTGCCGTCGGGCAGCTTGATCTTCTGCGGGTAGTCACAGGCCGCCTGAGCCAGCGGCGCCAGACTGAAGGCCAGAAGCAGCAGGGTGATGGAAAGCGGCATACGCATGGACTGAGCTCCGGTGTGAGGGTGGGCAAATTATGCCGCAGACTTAGCGTCTTGCGAACAGGGGACGATAGCGACCCGCTCCCCCGGCCTGGTCTCGCAGCAGGTCACGAAAATCGTCCGCCGCCATCGCCCGTCCGAAGAGGGTTCCCTGGGCGTAGTCGCAGTTCAGGGCCCGCAGAAAACGCAGCTGGTCCTCGGTCTCCACGCCTTCCGCTATCACCTCCAGATCAAGGCTGTGGCCCATCTCGATGATCATGGAGACGATCGTGGCCTGGTCGTGGTTGGTGGTGGCATTACGAACGAAGGACTGGTCGATCTTGAGGGTGGAGATCGGGAACTGCTGAAGGGCGCTGAGGGACGAATACCCGGTGCCGAAGTCATCGATGGCCAGCCGCAGGCCCATGTTGTGCAACGCATCAAGCAGCCGCAGGGTGCGCTTGGGGTCTTCCATCAAGGTGGTCTCGGTGATCTCAAGTTCCAGGTTGGCGGGCAAGACGCCATGCTTGCCGTAGATCTCCTGCACCCGGCTGATGAAGTCGCGCTGCTTGAGCTGGCGCAGTGAAATGTTCACGGCCACCCGTCCTGGATTGACGGGGGTCATCTGCCAGCGCTGGTAGTCACTGCAGACCCGGTCGAGCACCCACTCGCCAATCTGCAGGATCATGTTGCTTTCTTCGGCCAGCGGGATGAATTCTGACGGCAGCACGATGCCCCGGTCTGTCAGCTCCCAGCGGACCAGTGCCTCCGCACCGGCGACGGTGCCGTCCCGCAGGTCAATCTTCGGCTGGTAGTGCACCCGCAGCTCGTTTTTCTCGAACGCCTTCCGCAGGCGGCTCTTCAGCATCAGCCGTTCGACGGTCGCGGCGTTCATGTCGGCGTGATAGACGTCGAGGGCGCCGCCGCCCTGGCGCTTGGCCCTGTACAACGCGGCATCGGCGTTCCGAATGAGATCGATGACGTTGTTGCCGTCCCCGGGGTACAGCGCCACGCCAGCGCTGGTGGTCATGTAGAGCTGTTGGCCCTGATAGTGCAGCGGCTCCGCAATGGTTTCCTGCAGCAGGCGGGTGGTGGCGACGACTTCGGCCCGGAGGTTGCGCGTCGGGTCCAGGTTGTCGAGGATCACGCCGAATTCGTCCCCGGCCAGCCGGCCGACGACGGAGGAGTTGGGGAGAATGCCGCGCAACCGGTCCGTCAGGGTCTTGAGGCAGAGATCCCCGGCGGTATGACCAAAGGTGTCATTGATCTCCTTGAACTTGTCGACGTCCAGGTAGATCAGTGCGAGACGGTGGTCACCCCGCCGCGCCTGGGCGATCGCTCGCTGAAGAAGGTGCTGAAACTGCATC
Source organism: Arsukibacterium tuosuense (assembly GCA_945872065.1). Lineage (GTDB taxonomy): Bacteria > Pseudomonadota > Gammaproteobacteria > Steroidobacterales > SHZI01. The sequence continues at coordinate 26,874 of CAMBYH010000008.1, read as the reverse complement.
CGGTTGGGCACCTTGGTCAGTGCGTCGATGCGCGCCAGGTAGCGGATGCGCTGCTCGGCAACCTTGCGCTCGCTGATATTGCGGGCCGTCAGCACATAGCCCTGGGCCCCGGGCTCTTCCGCCACGATCTCAGCTGCGGTGTACGCCACGGGGACCTCTTCGCCGGCCCCGTTCAGGAAGGCGGTTTCCCGGGTCCGGGCCAGCGGGTCCGACAGGGTGAAGCCGCTCCGCTGGCTCGGGGCCACGAGGTTGACCAGTGGCTGGCCGCGGAGGTCGGCGGCCGCCTGGCCGAGCAGCCGTTCGGCGGCCGGGTTCACCCGGGCGATGGCGCCATCCAGACGGGTGACCACGACAGCGTCACTCATGCCGGCAATGACCTGGCTCAGGTAGTCGCGGGATCCTGCCGTCGTCCGCAGGCTGAGGCGCAGGCGCTCGAGAGCCTGCGCGAGGACGCCAACCTCGGCCGGATCGCTGCTGCTGATGCCTGCAGTGAGGTTGCCCTGGATCAGTTTCTCCACGGCGGCGGTGAGCTCCCCGGCCGCCTGCTGGCGCCGGGCCAGACGGGTCCGCAGCACGAGGGTCAGGACGACCAGTGCGACAAGCAGGCCGAGCAGCAGGACCAGCGGCATGGTGGAGGCGGTGTCGGCTGCCGTGCTGGCAACCGCTACATCAAGGCTTGGGCGGGGCTGCATTATTGTTGCTATTCGGCCCTCGAAGGGCTCTAGCATGACAATGCCAGAGAGCTTGGACAAGCGCAGCCCAGCGGTCGCCGCTGTCGCCATCGGACCCAACTGTGGCCCGGTACACATCCAACCCGGCGCAGGCGGGGTTTAGAATGGCCGCGTGGCCCAGAGAAGCGCGTTGATCGTGGACGACTCCCGGACTGCCCGCGAAGGGCTCCGGCGCATGCTGGCCGATTACGAACTCCGGGTGGAAACCGCCGAATCCGCCGAAGCGGCCCTCGAGTTTCTGGTCCTCCATCGCCCCGACGTCATCTTCATGGACCACATGATGCCGGGCATGGACGGCTTCCAGGCCGTCAAGGCCATCAAGGAAAATCCGGCGACGGCGACCATCCCCGTGATGATGTACACCTCCCAGTCGGGTGAACTCTATGTGGGGCAGGCCCGCGCGCTCGGTGCTGTCGGGGTCCTGCCCAAGCAGATCAAGCCCGTCGAGGTCCGGGAGGTGCTCCGGTCCCTGCACCTGTTGCCAGGCGATGTGCCGCCGTCTCCTGCCCGGCGCGCCGGCGACCAGGGCGTGCTGCCCGGGGTGGAGTCCGTGAACGCCCCGGCGGACTGGTCGGACCTGCATCGCTGGCTGCAGGAAATGCTCGTCGACCACAACCGTGCGTTGCGGGCCGATCTTGAAACCACCGTCAGCCGCGTCCTGGGTGACCACCTGCCGACGGCGATCGCCGCGGGAACGTCGCCCGGACGGCGGACCCCGTTCTGGCCTACCGGTGCGCTGATCACAACGCTCGCCGTCGTGGCTGCCACCTTTGTCTGGCTCCACCTGGACTCCGAGGCGAAGTGGCGTGCGGCCACCCGCCAGAACCTTGGCCTGCTCGCAGAACTGAACGCCCGCCGCGCGGGCGACGTGGTGGAGGCCACTGCTGAGGTTGCGCGCCGGGGCCAGCCCGCGGGCTTAAGCCCGGTATGGTCCAGGGACGTGGCGGCGGCGCTCGAGTGGAGCGTCAACCAGGGCGCCAGCTACCCTCCCGAGGCACTGCCCTTCGACGATGCACAGCTACTCAGGCTCACCGGCCTGCTGGACCGGCTGCGTGCGCTGGATTTTCGCGGCACAGTCCGGCTGGAGGGTCACGTCGGCGACTTCTGCATGCGGCGGGCGCGGGACGAATCCTGGGAGATGGCGCCCGACGACCTCCAGGCTGCCGGCTGCGACCGGGTCGGCCTGTTGCCCGATGAAGCCCGCGCAGAGTCAGCGCGGCAGTCCGTGGCTTTCGCCAACTATCTGGCCGAGCTGGCCGTGAGCGGTGGGCCCATCAGTGTGGAGTTCGAGCCGCTCGGCAACGCCGCGCCCCTCGTTCCGTACCCAACCCTGACTGCCGATGTGACCGCCGGAGAGTGGAACCGGATCGCGCAGCAAAACCAGCGGGTTGAGGTCAAGTTCGCCCCGCAACCGGCAGCAGCTGCCCGACCACAGGCTGGCGGATCATGACGGGCTCTGGCTTCAGACCGCCGCGCCTGCTGCGCAACGCGGACGTGCAGGCTGGCCTGGCGAACAGCAGCTGGCGGCGCAAGCACGTCCTCAGCGAGGCCTACGACCTGCTCGCTGTTACCCAGAATCTCATCATCGAGTGCAGGGACGGCGTGCGCCTGTCGGCCCAGCACACGCCGGCCCAGCAGCCCAATGGGCGCGTTGCGATCCTGCTTCACGGCTGGGAGGGCAGTTCTGCCTCGCTCCACGTCCTGTCGGCCGCCGACCGCCTGTGGCGGACGGGCTTTCGCATCGTGCGCATCAACATGCGGGACCATGGGGGTACCCACCACCTGAACCGCGGTATCTTTCATTCCTGCCGCCTGGATGAAATGGTGGATGCGACCCGCTGGGTCCGTGAGAGCTTTCCTGGCGAGCCGCTGTACCTGGCGGGCTATTCCCTGGGCGGCAATTTTGCCCTGCGCATCGCTGCGGCAGCGGGACCGGCCCTCGGGATAGCCCGGGTGGCTGCGGTCTGTCCGGTGCTGGATCCGGAGGAGACCATGCTGGCGCTGGATTCCGGCTCAGTAATCTACCGCCGTTACTTCATGAACAAGTGGCGCCTCTCCCTGGAACGCAAGGCGCAGGCCTTTCCTGCGGACTATGATCTGCGCAGGCTGGCCCAGTTTCGCTCGCTGCGGGACATGACGGACCACTTCGTTACGCGCTACACGGAGTATGCCGATCTGCAGAGCTATCTCCGTGGCTACGCCGTCACCGGGGACAGGCTGGCAGGGCTGGCCGTGCCGACGTCCATTCTCCTGGCCGACGACGATCCCGTCATTCCTTCCGGCTCCGCGAACCGCCTCGCCAAATCTCCAGCGCTGACGGTGCAACGCACACGCTGGGGGGGCCACTGCGGTTTTCTGCTGGATTACCGCTTGCGCACCTGGTCGGACGACTACCTGGTCGAGTCCTTCTCCCAGTAGGAGCGCCCTCCTACGGCCTGAAGCCGTAGCCCAGCTCTTCCGTCTCAGCGACGAAGCCATTCTCGAAGCGCACCAGCTGCATCAGCCGGCGGGGGCCGAAATTGTAGGTCCATTCCTCCACCTCGATCTCGACGTAGGAACGGTCATAGGCCAGCACCTCCCGCTCGACGCGCAGCCCGTTGGGTCCCTCCAGCAGGACCCGTGGACGGGTCCTGCCTTCCCCATAGATCCGCCGCTCCTGCACGCCAATCGGCTCTCCGCAGTGTTTCAGCACCTTGGAGTAGTGGTCCCCGGTGGCCACGAGCTTTAAGCCGCAGCGAAAGGCGAAGGCCGGCCCTGTGGCCAGGAGCAACAGCCCACAGGTGGCCACAAGGAGGAGTTGTCGCCATGGCCGGCGCGTGACCTTACGAAGGCGCATGGCCCTTTTTATAGCATGCGGATTAACCGCTCCTGTCAGCCGGTACCGCCGGTTTGACGATAACGTGTAATCTGCCCAACCCGTCAACCCGGACGGGCTGACTTTTAAGGACCGGAACCTTGGGAAAACTGCTCGAAACCCGCCTGCATCACCTCTCGGTACCGGAGATGGCCGGTCTCGTACGTGGCGGCAAGCGGGGCGTGGAGCGGGAGTGCCTGCGCATTACCCCGACCGGTCAGTTGGCAAAGACGCCCCATCCGCTGGCCCTTGGCTCGGCGCTCACTAACGAGTTCATCACCACCGACTACTCCGAGGCGCTGCTCGAGTTTGTAACCCCGCCGCAACTGGCCAACTGGGAGACGATCCAGTTCCTGTGCGACGTGCACCAGTTCGTGGTGGAACGGATCGGCGACGAGCTGCTCTGGCCCCTCAGCATGCCCTGTTCCATCAGCAGTGATGCCGATGTGCCGCTGGCCCAGTACGGCTCGTCCAACATCGGCCGGATGAAAACGATCTACCGCGAGGGCCTTGGGCATCGCTACGGCAGGATCATGCAGGCTATCGCCGGGATCCATTACAACTACTCCCTGCCTGACGCGTTCTGGCCCCTTTATCAGCAGCTGGAGGGGCAGCAGGGCGACCTGCAGGCATTCCGGTCGGCCACCTACCTCGGTGCCGTGCGCAATGTGCGCCGGCTCGACTGGCTTCTGCTGTACCTGTTTGGCGCTTCCCCGGCCCTCTGTAAATCCTTCGTTCGGGGTCGCGGGCCGACCAATCTGCAGGAACTGGATGCGGGCACCTTCTTCGGACCCTTTGCCACGTCATTGCGGATGAGCGATCTGGGCTATCGCAACAGCGCCCAGGCCAGCCTGCAGGTGTCGGCCAACAGCCTTGAGGAGTACGTCCGGGATCTCTGCCAGGCAACCCATACGCCCCGTGCCGAATTCGAGCGGATCGGTGTGCGGGTGGGTGGCGAGTACCGCCAGCTCAATGCCAATCAGTTGCAGATCGAAAACGAGTTTTACAGCACGATCCGCCCGAAGCGGGTGACCCAGCCGGGGGAGCGGCCCACGGCGGCGCTTCGCCGGGGTGGCGTGCAGTACATCGAGCTGCGGGCGCTCGACATCAGTCCCTGGGATCCGGTGGGCATCAACCAGCGCCAGCTGCGTTTTCTGGAAGTGTTCCTTATTTATTGTCTGCTCCAGGAGAGCCCACCGATCTCGGTGGCGGAGCAGGAGCGTATCGACGTCAACCACGGCCTGGTTGCACGGCGCGGCCGCGAGCCTGGCCTGCAACTTAATCGCGACGGGCACAACGTGGCCCTGCAGGACTGGGCCGGGAGCATCTGTCAGGACATGGTGCAGGTCGCGCGCCTGATCGATCCGGGCGAAAAGCAGGGCCATGTGGCAGCGATCCGTTATCAGCTGGACGCCGTCGATGACTCCGGGCGCACGCCGTCCGCCGCTCTGCTGAAGGAACTGCAGAGTGGAGGCCAGTCACTGGCTCAGTACGGACTGGCACTTGCCGGGCGTACCCGCGAGTACTTTCTCTCACTGGCTCCCGAGCTGAATCGGCATCGTGATCTGCTCACTGCCGAGGCTGCGACGTCCCTGGCGAAGCAGCAGGAGATCGAAGCAACCGATAACCAGTCCTTCGACGAGTATCTCCGTCGCTACCTCGCCTAGCTCCCCATGAGCGATTACACTTCCGCGATCTGCGGGTCAGCGGGTGGGGCCCGTCCATGAAGCGGCTTTTTGGCCTCTCTTTTCTTGCGGGCCTGCTGGTGGTTGTTCTGGCCACCACGTTCTGGCCACTGCCCACACATCTCCGGTACCGCTCCCTGATTACCGTCCCGCCCGATGGCGGCCGTCAGGAAGAGTTCGTCATTCGCTGGCCGGAAGATCGCATCCGGCTGCCCGGGCAGGACCGGGCCGCTTTGCCTGCCACCGCAGCTGTCGGCGCGGCCGTGCTGGAAGACAGCGCCGGCCAGCGCGCCAGTGCTGAACTCTTCCGCCTGCGGGACGCTGACGACCACGTGATTGGGGTGGCTACCCGGCTGGCCGGCACCGGTGGGGCCATCGCGGACCCGGGCCGCTCGGCCTCCAACTGGCTGCTGGTCATTCCCAGCCGCGGTGCCCTGTTCCTTGCGCAGACGGATGTGCAGGACACCACGCTGATCGAGGTGCCGACGGCGGACGGCCCCGTGACCTTCGCGCCGGAGCAGACAGCGGTGTTCTGGGCGGAACGCCAGCGCCTGCTGGTCACCGCGAATGCCCCGGCAACCACCGGTTCGGTACCTACCGGCAGGGTGCTGCGCGGGACCAGCGAATTCGAAGGGCTTGAGGGCAGCTTTTCCGAGACCTGGGCACTGGATGAAGTCAGCGCCGACGGCAGTACGCAGGGCCGGATCCTGCTCTCCACTTTCACGGCGGCAGGTACCTGACGGTGCGCGCTCTGGTTGTGGTCCTCGGACTCCTGCTCGGGCTGCTGGCCGGCGCTTCCGCCGTGCTGCTGAACCCGCTGGCATGGCTTCGGGGCCTGCCCCCGTTGTCGGGCGAACTCGCACCCTTCAAAGCCTATCGCGGGGAAGCCTATCGGGGCATTGATCTCCGCGCAGGCAGTCTCCTCCGGGCTGCGCGCCAGGACCCCGAGGTCACGCTGAATGACCCGGCGCTGCGTAATGTCCGGATCGGCATCATCGTCTTGCCAGCGGGGGAGGGGGCGCTGGCTGCGTTGGCCGTCAAAGTCTCTGCCGCAGCAGAGAGCAATTCCCTCTGGCGGGCCCGGCTCGGCACCAATGACTACTGGAACATCTACTGGCCTGGTGAGGGCAGCATTTTTGCCACGGGCTACAGCAACTACTGGACGGTGATCCGGGATGGATTCTTCGCGGCCCTCGGCGGCGACTTCAGTGCCGCCGGTGCCGCGGGTTACCCGGTGTCCGCACCGCCAACCGCCGGCGGCGCCGCCGGTGTGACGGGCGCTGCAGGGCGCTACGCCGGCTTTACCGGAGAGATCCGGGAACTGTTGTATCCGGCAGCCGGTGAGGTCAGGGGCAGAGACCCCGACTGGGCCGTCGCCATCAAGGCGAACCCTCCGCCGGTCACCACTCGCTAAGCCTCAAGAGCTGCGGCGATATCCTTGAACGGCACGGCGGTGTCGCCCAGCAGGGCGGGGTCTGGCCGCGCACCCAGGGCAATCAGCTTTTTGGACAGCATGAATTCCCGGGGACTGTTGATCGCGTAGACCGCCGTCAGCCGACCTGCGTTGAGGAAGAACACGGCGAAGGACCGGGACTCGGGATCGCCGCGTACCACCGCCTGGTCGGTTGCCGACGACAGGCCCACGATCTGCAGCTTCAGGTCGTACTGGTCAGACCAGAACCAGGGAATCTGGGCATAGGGTTCAAGCCGGCCAAGAAGCGTCATCGCGGCTGTTTTCGCCTGCTCCTGGGCGTTGTGCACGGACTCGAGGCGCAGGCGCCGGCCCAGCAGCGGGTTCGGGTGATTGGTGCAGTCGCCCACGGCAAGGATGTCCGGGTCGCTGGTCCGGCAGTACTCGTCCACCATGATGCCGTTGTCGCACACCAGGCCCGCGTCGGCGGCCAGCTCAACGTTGGGCAGGATGCCGATGCCCACGATGGCGAGGTCTGCCGGCATCTCAACGCCATCGCTGCCCACCACGCCCCGCAGGCGGGTCTCGCCCGCGAAGGCCTGGACGCCTAAGTTGCACCGGATCTCCACTCCCGCTGCCCTGTGCATGCTGGCCATGAAGGCCGAGATCTGCGGGGCATCGACCCGGGCCATGACCCGGTCCGCCATCTCCACCACGGTGACCTTAAGGCCCAGGCCGATCGCCACGGCGGCGACCTCCAGCCCGATGTAGCCCGCACCAACGATGACGAGGGAGGCGCCGGGACGAAAATCCGGCCGGATCCGCTCCACGTCGTCAACGGTACGCAGGTAGTGCACCCCGGCAAGCCCGTGGCCGGGCAGCGTCACTTCCCGCACGCGGCTGCCGGTGGCAAGCACCAGCTTGTCATAGGCCAGCGCCTGGCCGGTGGACAGCTCCACTGTCCGGGAGCCGGGCTGGACCCGCAGCACGCGGGTATTGAGCAGCACGTCCACCCTGTGCTCCGCATAGAACTTCTCCTGGCGCAGAAGCAGCCGCGGGACGTCCAGTTCCCCGGCCAGGAACTTCTTGGAGAGGGGTGGCCGCTGGTAAGGGAGGTAGGGTTCTTCCCCCACCATGACGATGCGGCCAGCGAAGCCACCCTGGCGGAGGGACACGATGGTCTGGCCTGCGGCATGGCCAGCCCCCGCGATCACGACGGTGTTTTGCATGAGCCGATTATACTGGCCACATGCACAGCGCTCTCACCCAGGCCATCCGTATCCAGCGCTTCGGCGGCCCCGAGGTCCTGGAATGGCAGGAAGTCTCCCTGCCGCCCCCCCCGTCCGGCGAAGTGACGATCCGCCAGACCGCAGTCGGGCTCAACTTCATCGACACCTATCACCGTTCGGGTCTGTACCCGCTGGCCCTGCCGGCCGGGATTGGCGCGGAAGCGGCAGGCCGGGTCGAAACGCTCGGCGCCGGTGTGGTCGGGCTCGCGGTGGGCGATCGCGTGGCCTACGCGGGCTTGCCGCCCGGGGCCTACGCGGAACGGCGCAACTGGCCCGCGGAACGGCTGGTGAAACTCCCGCCAGCGGTCAGCGACGACGTCGCCGCTGCGGCCATGCTCAAGGGTCTCACGGCCTGGTATCTCCTCCGGCGCAGCTACCGCGTGCAGCCCGGTGACAGTGTCCTGCTCTATGCGGCTGCGGGCGGGACCGGCACACTGGTGAGTCAGTGGGCGACAGCGCTGGGTGCACGGGTCGTTGGTGTCGTCGGCAGCGCAGCCAAGGCAGAACTGGCTCGGGCCCACGGCTGTGCCGCGACCGTCCTCGCGGAGGATCCCGGGTTTGTGCAAAAGGTGCGGGACCTGTCCGGTGGTGGTGTGGCTGTGGCCTATGACTCGATAGGCCGGGACACCTTCTTCAAATCCCTGGACTGCCTGCGCAAACACGGCACGATGGTGACCTTCGGCAACGCATCCGGTCCCGTAGAACCTTTTTCGCCGATGGAGCTGGCGAAGCGCGGCTCTCTGCACCTGACACGCCCCTCACTCTTCGACTTCATCGCGACCCGGGCAGATCTGGAAACCGGCACGGCGGAGCTATTCGACGTCGTTACCAGTGGCGCGGTGCGGATTGCCATTGGGCAACGCTACCCACTGCGGGATGCCGCCCGCGCGCACCGGGACCTGGAAGGGCGCCGGACCACCGGGGCAACGGTACTCGAGCCCTAGGCCACGGTGGACAGCCACGCAGTGCTGCAGTCTATCTGGCGCGTCGTTGCTGCCATTCCGGCGGGGCGCGTGTCCACCTATGGCGAAGTCGCGAAGCTCGCCGGGCTGCCCCGCGGCGCCCGGCAGGTGGGCCATGCACTGGGCAAGGCGCCGGCCTCGCTCCACCTCCCCTGGTTCCGGGTTATCGCTACGGGTGGCCGCATCGCGCTGCCTAAAGGTACCCGGGGGTACCGCACCCAGATCAGCAAGCTCCGTGCAGACGGGGTAGCTGTAGAGAACGGTCGAGTCCGCCTGACGGCGTTTCAATGGACGCCGGATCTCGACGAGATGATCTGGGGCCTGCGATGACCACCGTGTGCTTTGCCCACGGTCAGGAGAGCGGACCCTGGGGCACAAAGATCCGGGCGCTGGCGGAGGTGGCCCGGCAGGGCGGCCACGCGGTCGAGTCCCTGGATTATCAGGGGATCGCCGACCCGCTGGCACGGGCGCGCAAGCTCACCACCTGGTGCCGGGCGCAGCAGTCGCCCGCGATTCTCGTCGGCAGCAGCATGGGCGGCTATGTGGCACTCGCTGCCGCCAGCGACGTGGGGGCGGCGGGCTTGTTCCTGATGGCGCCGGCTCTCTACGTCCCGGGCTATGAACAGATTCCGGTCCCGCCACCGCCCTCCTGTCGCATCACCATCGTGCATGGCTGGCAGGATGATGTCCTCCCCTGGTCGGGAAGCACCCGGTATGGTGAGTTGAGCGGTGCACGGGTCGTGCTGGTGCCGGATGACCACCGGCTGGTGGCGGATCTTCCGGGCCTTTGTCGGGTGTTTCGCCTGTTTCTTGACGAGCTGGGGCCTAAGCCGCCCGGGGAGTGAGCATGAAGCGTGCAGTCCTGTTCTGTCTGTCAGCGCTGCTGGTGGCCTGCGGTCCGCCGCCAGAGCCGCCCGCGGCCAACGTCATCGGGGATCCCCTGGAGCAGTCCCTGGAAAAGGCCCGCTCAGTGGAAGGCCTGAACAGCCAGCGCAAAGACGAGCTGGACGAGGCAGTCGACGCCGGGAACTAGGCTGGGCCCAGGTCCGGGCTCAGGTTTGGGCTTCCGCGTAAGCGGCAAGGCCCCGTAGCGCCGGCTCATCCGCCGTGATGACCCAGGTCGGAATGTCGGCCAGGAAGGGCCGATAGCGACCCTTGTCCTCGAAGCGTGGCCGGAACCCGGAAGTCTTGAACTGCTCGACATAGCGGGGCGTGATGCCGCCGCCGATGTAGACGCCGCCGAAGGCGGCGAAGGTCAGCGCCAGATTGCTGGCGACCGTCCCCAGGAGCTGAAAAAAGACGTCCAGCGCTTCCAGTGCCGTGGCGTCCCCCGCTGCGATCCGGGCCCCCACCTCATCCGGTGCCAGGGGCGCGGCGCCGGACAGGGCGCTATGGACGAACGCGAGGCCAGACCCGGAAATCAGTCGTTCTGCCGAGCAGTGCCCAAAGCGCTCCCGACCCAGCGCGATGATCCGCGCTTCCCGTTCGTCACTGGGGGCCATGGTGACGTGGCCGCCCTCGCCGGTGATGGCATGCCAGCGGCCAGCAATGCTCACCAGGCCCGCCGTGCCGAGCCCCGTACCAGGTCCAACCACCACCTTGGGCGCGCCCGCAACGGCCTTGCCGCTACCAACCTGCTGCAGGTCGCCGGGGCCCAGAACCGGCAGCGCGTAGGCCTGGGCGGCAAAGTCGTTCAGGGGGATCAACCGCTTGAGGGACAGCGTCTGGGCCAGCGCGGAGAGGGAAAATGCCCAGTTGATGTTCACCATGCGCACCTCGTCACCCCGGATGGGCGCCGCGATGGCGATGACGGCCTCGTCAGGTCGCTGGCCTGGCGGAAGCATGCCGAGGTAGGCGGCAAGCAGCCGGTCGAGCCCCGGGAACTCCCGGTTGCGGAAGGTTTCGACGCTGTCCACCGTGCCGCCCGGGCGCGCGATGGCGCAGCGGGTGTTGGTGCCCCCGATATCTGCGATCAGCCAGCCCATCGCCGGAAGCATACACGGGGAAGCGGAGCCCAAAAAAAACCGCCCCTGGGCAAGGGGCGGTGGGGATGGGCTTAGATGTCGTGTCGTCTTTTTTTATTGTTGTTATTTTTATTTTCTTCTCGAGGTTCTGTCCGGTTATTGGGCCCTGAGATGGGCTTGGGTTTTGGGGCTTGGGGCTTGGGTTGATCTCTCAGGTAACCATTCAGTGGGGCCTCGCTGGAGATAAGTGCAGCAACCGTGCCATCCCAGACCGGACACCCCCCGGATTTGACAGAAGGGGTTGAAGCAGCCGAATTCTGTGCGGCAGGTCACGGGACGTGGCGGCCCGGCGGGGAGGCTCACGCCTGGGGAAGGAGCGCGCCGGTGGCCTGAACAGCCGGTTTGTATAGCGACGCGACAGCCCACCCGGCCCGCTGCCGGGTCCCGGTTCCGGTCTCTGGGTATTTAATCTATAAGATACAGGCGCTTAGATGAAAAAGGAGGCCTGTAAAGCTTGTCGACTGAGCTCCCGGGCTAGGCGTTCAGGTCCGGGATCATGGCGCTCTCGAGGCGCGTGATGGTGTCTTTGAGGCGCAGCTTCTCTTTCTTCAGCCGTTTTACCCGCAGCTGGTCAACGCTGGCGTCCTTGGCCAGAGAAGCAATGGTGACGTCCAGGTCCCGATGCGCCACCCGCAGTTCCTTAAGGCGCAGCAACTTGCTGAACACATCGGTGTTGATGTTATCGGTCATGGCCGGCGTTCTTGGGTGGGGGCTGGGGCGCGTGTTATTGCGGCCAAGGATACCAGTCGCGAACGCTAGTCGTGCAGCAGCGCAAGCCAGTTTCGCCCGGGATCGCCACTGGCTACAAACCAGGGATTCAGAACCTCGTTCCGGGTGTTGTACCTGAGGGGCTGGCCCTCCAGATCCAGCACCGCGCCGCCGGCAGCCTCCAGCACCGCCTGGGCGGCGGCCGTATCCCACTCGGAGGTCGGCCCAAGCCGCGGGTAGAAATCGGCTTCGCCTTCAGCCACCAGGCAGAACTTGAGCGAGCTGCCCATGGACACCAGGGTGTGATCACCAAGCCGCACCAGGATGTCATCCAGGCTCGAACCGCGATGCGAGCGACTCCCCGCCACGCGCACGGGCGCTACCGCTGGCGAGCGCACGCGGATCGGCCGGCCGGGTGCGCCAGCGTCGGACCGGCAGGCCCCGCCGCCGGCGTAGCCGTAGTAGTCCCGCCCCAGCGCCGGGGCGTGGACCACACCCAGCACCGGCGCATGCCCGCGGACCAGGGCGATATTGACCGTGAACTCGCCGTTGCGCTTGATGAACTCCTTGGTGCCATCGAGGGGATCTACCAGCCAGAACTCCTGCCACGGCTGCCGGACATCCCACGGGATGGCTGCCGACTCTTCCGACCATACCGGCACCCCAGGGCACAGTCGGGCCAGGCCCGCGACGATGACCTCGTGAGCAGCTCTGTCGGCTGCAGTCAGTGGCGACTGATCTGCCTTGGTCTCTATGCCCAGGTCTGGACCGGCGTAGATCGCGCTGATGGCGCGACCGGCAGCCCGCGCCAGCTCCAGCACAGCAGGCAGCAGCGTCTCCAGGGGCTGACTGGTGATACCTGACATGGGCATGGACGCTACAATATTTCCCGATGCATGACTGGCGAAAATTCGACACGATCCTGCTGGACATGGACGGGACCATTCTCGATCTGGCCTACGACAACTATTTCTGGCTGGAGTTGGTTCCGCGTTGCCTGGCCCGGGACCGCAAGGCGAACCTCGCTGAGGTCACGGCGGAGCTCTACGCCCAGTTTGCCGAGGTGCAGGGCCGTCTCGAGTGGTATTGCCTGGACTACTGGACGGAGGAGCTGTCGCTGGATCTGCGTGCCCTCAAGAGTGCCAGCAGTCATCGGGTGCGATACCTGCCCGGCGCTGTCAGTTTCCTGCGCACCTTACAGGCCACTGGCAAATCCGTAGCCGTGCTCACCAATGCCCATGGCCATACCCTCGAAGTGAAGAAGGGGGTCGCAGGGCTTGGGCGCTGGATCGATACGTTCATCTCTTCCCATGAGTTTGGTGCCCCCAAGGAATCGGCTGAATTCTGGGTGGCGGCACAGCAGCGTCTGGGCTTCGATCCGGCCAGAACGCTGTTCGTCGATGACAGCCTTCCCGTGCTGGATGCGGCTGCCGCCTGCGGCATAGCGGGCGTACTGGCCGTCACCCGCCCGGATTCGACGCAGCCGCATCGGGTTGTTGAGAGACATTCGTCGGTGGAGGCTCTCGGTCACCTCGTGTAGGAGCGCCTTGAGGCGCGACCGGACAGCAGAATCGCGCCTCAAGGCGCTCCTACCTGCCCCGCCGCCCGCCGCCACCGCCACCGGAACGCCCGCCGCCACCGCCCGGCCTCCCGCCACTGCCACCCCTGCCCCCGGGCCGACCGCCCTGAGGCGGGTACTTGCGCGGTGCCCAGGGTGGAATCTTCACACCCTCCAGCATGGCGGGCTCCACGGTCCCTACCGGGATGCGATGCCCGATGTAGTCCTCGATTTCCGGCAGCGAGAAGGCGTAGGTTTCGCAGGCGAAGCTGACCGAGTCGCCGCTCGCGCCGGCCCGGGCCGTCCGGCCGATGCGGTGCACGTAGTCCGGGGCGTCCTGGGGCAGGTCGTAATTGATCACGTGGCTGACGTCGGGGACGTGAAGTCCCCGGGAGGCAACGTCTGTCGCCACCAGCACGGGGAGAGTGCCTTCCTGGAAGTCCTTCAGCATGCGCAGCCGCTTGTTCTGGGGCACATCCCCGTTGATGGCCTCCGCCGGCAGGCCGTTGTGGGCCAGCAGCCGGGCAATCTCCTCTGCCGCACGCTTGGTATTGACGAAGACCATCGTGCGCCGCGCCTGCATGCTGCGCAGAAGGCCGACCAGCAGTCGCCCCTTTTCCTCGTTGCCCGGGAAGTAGACGCACTGGGTGACGAGGTCCACGGTTTTCTTGTCCGGCTCGATCTGCACGGTCTCCGGGTTGTTCATGTGCTCGTAGGCGAGCTCAAGAACCCGGTGACCGAGGGTGGCTGAGAACAGCAGGTTCAGACGCTTGTCTGGCGGCGGCAGTCGACGCAGGAGGAAACGGATGTCCTTGATGAAGCCCAGGTCGAACATCCGGTCGGCCTCGTCCATGACGAGCACCTGGGCGTGACTCAGCGTGTAGATGTGCTGGCGGAAATAGTCGATGAGCCGGCCCGGCGTGCCGATCAGCACATCGACGCCCCGCTGGAGCTCTTCGCGCTGCTTGTCGTAGTCGGCTCCGCCATAGACCACAGACATGCGCAGGCCGGTGGCGCTGCCAAGAATCAGCGCGTCCGAGTGGATCTGCACGGCCAGCTCCCTGGTGGGGGCCAGGATCAAGGCCCGGGGACTGGGCTGGTCGCTGCGGTGAGCGGGATGTTTCAGCAGGTGATTGAACATGGCGAGCAGAAAGGCAGCGGTCTTGCCCGTCCCGGTTTGCGCCTGTCCGGCGACGTCCTTGCCCAGGAGGGCTATCGGGAGCGTCTGCGCCTGGATGGGCGTGCACTGCTGAAACCCCGCAGCACGGACACCCGCGAGGATCTCGGGGGGTAACCCTAATTCTGAAAACAAGACGTTGTGGTCGCGACTCATGTCACCCTACAGTCAAAAGCAAACCTTCCCCCTTGCAAAAGCCGGCGGGACAGGTTCAAATTGGTCCATCCGCCGCGCGCCCTCATCGGCTTCAAGGCTGCGGCCCAAGTACGATTAAAGTACGATTCTAGATACAGATTCCAGACGGGCTACCCAGGTTAGTTGACCCGGACGGGACACGCAGGAAGCTCCAGACAACGCTTCTCGATTTCGGATTGTGCCCTATCCGGCCCCGCGCTTCACGCCGGCTTCATTGAAGAAGCCCGCCTGATGCCCCCGAAGCGACTTTCCTCGGGACGTGATTGTCGTCAGGCAACGGCTTTCCTCGGCAGGCCTGCCAACGGTCTTCAGCCTGAGGGGTTGAACCTGCTGGCCCTGACGGTGCTGATCCCGTCGGGCATTCGTCTTAATCCTCAATTGGCAAACTCTCCATACCTTTCCCTTAAACACCAACCAACAGGACCATCCAGAGGACCATGAGCATAGTTCACGTCTCCGATGCCACATTCGAAGCGCAGGTACTGAAGTCCACCCGTCCCGTCCTTGTGGACTTCTGGGCCGAGTGGTGCGGCCCCTGCAAGAGTATTGCGCCGATCCTCGAGCAGATCGCCATCGAGTATCAGGACCGTATCGAGATCGCCAAGGTCGATGTCGAAGGCAGCCAGAGCACTGCCATGAAGTACGGCATCCGCAGTATCCCGACGCTGATGCTTTTCAGGGACGGCGTGGTCGAGGCTCAGCACGTTGGTATCGTATCGAGAGAGCAGTTGCAGAAGCTCCTCGAAGCCAAGCTGTAGAACTCCGCATCAACTCACCCGACTCAACTATCCAGTTTCACTTTCAAGGATCCATGCATGCGAGGCTATCTCGGCAATTCAGCCCGTAATCGCTCCAAGGGCGGCGGCGGCAACGGCAACGGCAACGGCAACGGCAATGTTGCCGGTGGTAACACCGGCGGCGGCAACAGCAACGGCAACACGGGCGGTGGTCATCGCAATCGCAATGACGACATGGGCCGGCGCCCGCCGCGCCGTCACGGGGATCACGAAGAGGTCGTCTCCTTCTCCGAAGATGAGGTAATTCCCAAAAGTCAGCTTGAGGGCGGCGCCAATCTGCTGAACCTCAATGAACTCAAGACCAGACCGCCGGTTGAACTGGTGGGCATGGCGGAGGCGATGGGCATCGAGGGCATGGCCCGGTCCCGCAAGCAGGACATCATCTTTGCGATCCTGAAAGCCCATGCGCAGCGGGGCGAGAACATCTTTGCCGACGGGGTGCTCGAGATTCTGCAGGACGGCTTTGGTTTCCTGCGCTCGGCCGACAGCTCCTACCTGGCCGGCCCCGATGACATCTATGTTTCTCCGAGTCAGATCCGCCGCTTCAACCTGCGGACTGGTGACACTGTTTCCGGCCTGATCCGCCCGCCGAAGGAGACCGAACGCTACTTCGCGCTGCTTAAGGTCAGCGAGATCAACTTTGACGCTCCCGAGAATGCCCGCAACAAGGTCCTGTTCGAAAACCTGAAGCCGCTCTTCCCGAAAAAGCGGCTGGGCCTTGAGCAGGGCAACGGCAGCACTGAGGACCTGACTGCGCGAATCATTGATCTCTGCGCCCCGATCGGTAAAGGCCAGCGCGGCCTGATCGTTTCGCCGCCCAAGGCGGGCAAGACGATGCTCCTGCAGAACATCGCCATGTCCATCACCACCAACCACCCGGAGTGCTTCCTGATCGTGCTGCTCATCGATGAGCGGCCCGAGGAAGTGACGGAGTGGGAGCGCAGCGTGCGTGGTGAAGTGGTGTCCAGCACCTTCGACGAGCCTGCCAGCCGTCACGTGCAGGTGGCCGAGATGGTCATCGAGAAGGCCAAGCGCCTCGTTGAGCACAAGAAAGACGTGGTGATTCTGCTCGACTCCATCACCCGTCTCGCCCGGGCCTACAACACCGTGGTGCCTTCCTCCGGCAAGGTGCTGACGGGCGGTGTGGATGCCAATGCTCTGCATCGCCCCAAGCGCTTCTTTGGCGCGGCGCGGAATATCGAGGAGGGTGGCAGCCTCACAATCCTCGCCACCGCGCTCATCGACACGGGTTCGAAGATGGACGACGTCATCTACGAGGAGTTCAAGGGCACCGGCAACATGGAGATCCATCTGGATCGCCGTATCGCCGAGAAGCGCGTCTTCCCCGCAATCAACATCAACCGCTCCGGCACCCGACGTGAGGAACTGCTCACCAAGGAAGACGAGCTGCAGAAGATGTGGATTCTCCGGAAGGTGCTGCACCCGATGGACGAACTCACAGCCGTCGAGTTCCTGCTCTCGAAGATGCAGGATACGAAGAAAAACGTCGATTTCTTCGACTCAATGAAGCGCTAACCGCCTCTCACGGGGCCTGCCGTAGGAGCGGCTTCAGCCGCGATCCGACCGACAAGGCACCCGAGCCGCCAGGGCTCGGGTGCCTTTTTCTTTTCCGGGCCCCATTCCGGAGGAAACCCCAGGATTTCCGCCTGGCCCGCAACCCGGCTCACCTGCATGCTTCCGCCGGTCATTCCTCTTTGGTGTACCGGACTGCCATGCTAGCATTACCGTATTACCCATTACGGAGCGCCGAGATGGCCGGAAACATCAGTCGACTCACCAGCAAGTACCAGGCAACGGTGCCGGCAGCGGTCCGGGAGAGCCTGGGCGTGAAGGCTGGCGACGCACTTCAGTTCGATGTGACCCCGAACGGCGTCCTGCTCACCAAGGCGACGGATCAGGATCTGGAGTTTGCCCGGGCGCTGACCGGCACACTGTCCGAGTGGTCATCGGCGGCTGACGAGGAGGCGTACCGTGACCTATGACGCTTTCGACGTGGTCGTGGTGCCGTTTCCCTTTACCGACCGCGCGGCCACGCGCCGACGTCCAGCCCTGGTGCTGTCCAACACGCGGGCGCTTGGGGAGAATCCGGGGCGATCCGTCCTGGCAATGATCACGAGTGCCGACAATCCGGCGTGGCTACTCGATGTTCCGGTGAAGGGTCAGGCGGCTGCAGGACTGCCGTCCCGGTCAGTCGTCCGGATGAAGTTGTTCACTCTGGATCAGGGTTTGATCCTGCGGAAGGTTGGCCAGCTCGGGCCCGGGGATCAGCAGCAGGTTCGAAAGTCGTTGCGGGCGTTGCTGCCCATTTAGTCCGACTGTTTTAGCCAACCCGCCGCAATACCGCCGCCAGTTCCAGCGTCACGCGCAGCGACGCAAGGCGAAACCCGACCGTAACGAGTGCGACCAGCAGCAGGCCGATGCCCGGCAAGACCGCGGCACTACCCTGGTTGATGCTCATCTGGAAAGGCACCCGCAGCCCGGCAGGCGGAAATGACCGGGTTGTCAGTGTCTTTGTCCCCAGCCAGGCGGTCAGCCCCGCCACACCCAGCAGCATTACCAGCTTCACCAGCTCCTCGTAGATAAGCCGGTTCGCCTGGAGGGCGCTGCTTGGCGCCGCCCCTGGCAGGCCGTAGAGCGCATTGGCAACGGGCCCCAGCAAGAGGAACCATCCAGCGGCGAATAGCCCGATGCCAATCAGCCAGCGGCGCCGGATAGCCGGGTCGGCAGGAATCATGAGGGCAAGAGCTGACTCAAGCCTATAGCCAGCGGCGGACGCGCGCCCGGTAGGCGGCAAAGTCCGCGCCGAAAAGCCCTGCGAGGGCGCGCTCCTCTGGTCCGATCTGGAACCGGTTCATGTAGAGCACGAACAGCGGGGCGCCAACAAGGCCGGCGAGCGTGCCGAGCCAGGCGGACCAGCCCAGCAGCCATGCAGCCATGCCCAGGTACATCGGGTTGCGTGTGTAGGCGTAGATGCCGGAAGTGGCCAGCGCGGTCGAGGTATCCGGTCTGATCGGATTCAGCGTGGTCTTGGCCCTGCTGACCGTGCGGGCCCCGGCACCGGCCAGGGCGAGGCCCAGGACAACGAACGCGATAGCACTCCCGAGCCGGACCAGAAAGGGCAGGGTGGTCGGCGCGAAGGCGGACGAGGCCAGCCAGGCGACGACGCCCATGAGCAGGCCGGCGAGAGGCGGCGGGATTCTGGTTTCGAGGGCGTTCATGGCTTCCCCCTACAGCCCGCGGGCGATGGCGCGGTAGCCGATGTCCCGGCGGTAAAGCGCGCCCTCGAAGCGGATCTGCTCGATCACCCGGTAGGCCTCGGCCTGCGCCGCCTTCACTGTGTCGCCGGTGCCGACAACACACAGAACTCTCCCGCCCCGCGTCACGATCTTCCCGCCGGCGTCGACCCCGGTGCCCGCATGGAAGACCTTGCTGGTGGGTGAAGCAGCAGGCAGGCCCGAGATCTCGTCGCCTTTGCGGTAGTCGCCCGGGTAACCACCGGCGGCCATCACGACGCCGACGGCGGGGCGCGGGTCCCACTCGACTTTGGTTTTGCCGAGCTTGCCGTCCAGCGCGGCGTCGATCAGGCGCAGCAGGTCGGACTTCAGGCGAAAAAGAATGGGCTGGGTTTCCGGGTCGCCGAAGCGGCAGTTGAACTCGAGGACCTTTGGCGTACCGTCCGGGCCGATCATCAGGCCCGCATAGAGGAAGCCTGTGTAGCGCACGCCTTCTTCCCGCAGACCCTCCACGACCGGGCGCAGCACTTCGTTCATCACGCGCTGGGCAATGGCAGCGGTAACCACTGGCGCGGGTGAATAGGCGCCCATGCCGCCGGTGTTCGGCCCCAAGTCCCCATCGTCCCGGGCCTTGTGATCTTGGGACGTGGCGAGCGGCAGGATCGCGCCGTCGACGCCGACCATCGCGATGAAGCTCGCCTCCTCGCCGACCAGAAACTCCTCGATGACCACCCGGGCGCCCGCGTCACCAAAACTGCGCTCGCCCAGCATCTCCGTCACGGCTGCGTGGGCTTCCTTGAGCGTCTGCGCGACCACCACGCCCTTGCCGGCGGCGAGTCCGTCGGCCTTGACGACAATCGGAGCGCCCACCTGCTCCAGGTAGACCTGCGCCTCCTCAAGATCGGTGAAAGACGCGTGGTGCGCCGTCGGAATCCGATGGCGGACCATGAATTCCTTGGCGAAGGTCTTGGAGCTTTCCAGGCGCGCTGCCTGTTTGCGGGGGCCAAAGCAGCGCAGGCCGGAGTTCCAGAAGCGGTCGACGATACCGGCGGCGAGGGGTGCCTCGGGGCCGATCACGGTCAGCCCTACGTGCTCTTCCTTCGCGAGTTTCAGGAGCGCGTCGATGTCCTCTGCAGCGACCGGCGCATTCCGCACCTTCGGCTCCAGTGCAGTGCCTGCATTACCGGGCGCGACAATGACTTCCTCGACATCCTTCGACTGGGCCAGTTTCCAGGCCAGAGCGTGTTCGCGACCACCACCGCCGACGACGAGGATCTTCATGGCTAGTGCCTGAAGTGCCGCATGCCGGTGAACAGCATGGCCATGCCGTGCTCGTCTGCGGCGGCGATCACTTCCGCGTCCCGCACCGAGCCACCGGGCTGAATGAGGGTGCGGATGCCAAAACTGGCCGCCAGGTCCACGCCATCCCGGAATGGAAAGAAGGCGTCAGAGGCGAGGGCGGTGCCGGCGGTCTTCAGGCCCGCTTCCTCGGCTTTCCAGGCCGCTATGCGCACACTCATCACCCGGCTCATCTGGCCGGCGCCGATGCCAATGGTGGCGCCGTCCCGGACCAACAGGATCGCGTTGGACTTCACCGAACGCACCAGCTTCCAGGCCAGTTCCGCGTCGGCCCGCTCGGTGGCAGTCGGCTGGCGTTGGGTGACGACGCGCAGGTCATCCGCGGAGAGCGTTGCCACGTCTGCGTCCTGCACCAGCATGCCACCTTCGAGTTGCTCAACCCGCAATCCCGGCGGTAGCACCGGGCGCAGCGGCCCCGTCTCGAGCACGCGAATGTTTGGTTTGCGGGCCAGCGCCATCAGGGCTTCGGGTGTGTAGGCCGGAGCCACCATCACCTCAACGAACTGCCGCTCGATGATCAGGGTTGCCAGCGCGCCATCCACGGTGGTGTTGAAGGCGATGATGCCCCCGAAGGCGGAGGTGGGATCCGTCGCATAGGCTTTCTCATAAGCAGCTGTGGTGGAGGTGGCCAGGCCCACGCCGCAGGGGTTCGCGTGTTTCACGATCACGCAGGCGGGCGCCGCCAGAGTACGCACGCACTCGAGGGCCGCATCCGCATCCGCCAGATTATTGAAGGACAGCTCTTTCCCCTGGCGGAACGTCGCACCCACCACGGTATCCGCAGCACCACCGGGCACCGTATACAGGCCCGCCCGCTGATGCGGGTTCTCGCCGTAGCGCAGGGTGTCCCGCAAGGTCAGTCCCAGCGGGTAGCGGACGGGCAGTGCGGTGTCCCCATCAGCCTGGCGCAGCCAGTTGAAGACGGCGGCGTCGTAGCTGGCTGTGTGGGCGAATGCCTTGCGGGCGAGGTAGCGGCGCGTGTCGAAGCCCACGCTGCCGTTCTGCTCGAGTTCACTGAGGACGCGCCCGTAGTCTGCCGGATCCACCAGCACGGCCACGAAGGCGTGGTTCTTCGCCGCGGCCCGGAGCATTGCCGGCCCGCCGACGTCGATGTTCTCGATGGCGTCGTCCCGCGTGCAGTCCGGGCGGCTTACCGTGGCTTCAAAGGGATAGAGATTGACCACCAGCAGGTCGATGGGGCCGATGCCGTGCTCGCGCATTACTGCGTCGTCCACGGCACGACGGCCCAGCAGGCCCCCGTGAATGGCGGGATGGAGGGTTTTTACCCGCCCGTCCATGATTTCGGGAAAGCCAGTGATTTCAGACACATCCGTAACCGGCAGGCTGGCGTTTCGCAGCGTGGCAGCTGTGCCGCCGGTGGAGATCAGGTCGAAACCCAAGCCCCGGAGCCGGGTCGCGAGATCGACCACGCCGGCCTTGTCGGACACGCTGATCAGTGCGCGCCTCATGCCATCGCTCTACACGCCGCCAAACTGCCCGTTGCCACGCTACCCGCCGCCGCGCTAGCCGAGCAGCTGGTAATGCCGGAGTTTCTTGCGCAAGGTGGCGCGATTGATCCCAAGGATCTCGGCCGCCACGCTCTGGTTGCCCTTGGTGTAGTCCAGCACCGTCTTGAAGAGGGGTTCTTCGACTTCGCCCAGAACCAGTTCATACAGATCCCCCGGCCGATGGCCGTTGAGATCGCCAAAGTATTTCTGCAGGGCTTCTTCAGTGGAGTCCCGGAGCGGGCGGTTCCGGACGCGAATGGTGGAAGCACCCTGGCGTGGCGAAGCGTGCTTCCTGATTGAGTTTTTGCTGCGTACCTTTTTCGCTACCACTCCCCGCCCCCCAAGAAAGACCAACCCCGGTTGCCATCGTGGTGTTGCCGCTGCCGGCACTATCACCAAAGGCAATAATTCTCAAGCGCTTGTAAAGCTCTGGATGCTCGCGGCGAATCGTCGAAGAATTATTGGCCACTCGCGAGTGAGCAAAAGCATAGCACGACGAAACGGAGTGCTGTGTTCTTGTTCAGCGCATCTGCGCAGTGGTTAATCGCAGGTTGATACGCAAGGGCTGTGGTTGCCGGTGCTGCCCCTGAGGACAAAAGGTTGCGCGTGATTCATGAGGTGAGTTCAGCGCCGCGGGCCGTCGCGCTCAGCGCGAAAAGGGTTCGCGCTCGGACCGGCAGAGCAGGCCTTCGCGCCGGCTCATCACACACACGTCCACGTCGAAGCCCAGGGCGTCCCTGCCGGGATCCTTCAGGCTGATGTCCACGGGAATCAGCGTGCCCGGACTGACTGGCTCCCGGGGTCGTGGTGTTTTGCCCAGGTATTCCGCGGGCTGGAAGACGCGGGAACCCAGCGGCCTCGCGAGGCCATCGCGGAGCGTGACCCGCACCAGGGGCAGGCCGACCGGCTGGTCACCGACCACGGCAATGCGGGCGAGAATGTCGAGAGCGCCCCGGCTGCTCCGATCAGCCACCGCCTCCGAGCTGCGCACCTGATAGGCCTGCAGATCCCAGGCGGGCCATAAGGGCAGACCCAGCGCTGCGTAAAGCCGCTGCAGGGGCTCGGTCAACGCGGGATTGGTCGCCAGCTCGTCCCGCTGTTGGTGAAGCACTTGCATTACAAGCAGCAGGGCGAGCAATGCAGCGCCGCCGGTGTAGACCCAGCGCCGCCCGGAACTCGGTGTCTCCGGTGCTGCGGGCGGTGTCCAGAGGAACGGGCGGTCTGCTGTGCGGAGTTGGGGTTCCGTTTCCAGGAGAGGGTCGCGTTCGCGTTCGGCGAGCGGGTCTGCCGGCAGGTCGACGGCAAAGTCTGCTGGCAACGGCGCTGGCGGCAGAGCCCCTTCCTCTGGCGGAGATTCCCAGGGGAGCGGAGACGGAGGCGCTGCCGGCGCCGCGTCGCGGTGGGCGTCCTCGATGATCACATACACCGGCTCCGGCGAGACTTCGTCGTCCGGAACCTCCGCGAGGAGTGATTGCCAGTCGGCGTCGTCACCCTGCTCCGGGTTGCCGGCTTCACTGGCGAGCGCCCGATAGAGGCCCGCCTGGTCCACGGTGTCGGAGCCGACGCCACGGCCCACATCGGCTTCGGCCGCCATCGCCTCCGCGTTCCCGGGCACGGTGTCGGCCTCGGCTGCGTAGGCCACGTCCGGCTCCGGCGCGCTGGCGGGTGCTGAAGGCTCCTGGTTATTGCCGGCGAAGAAGTTGGACCATTTGTCTTCCGGAATATCGAACTCGAGGGTGTCCTCGCTGACCGGCAGCGGGACATAGGTTGCGGCGGCCTCCAGCTCGGGCGGCGCCGCGGGCCATTCAGGTTCGGCGGGCAGGCCCGGGACCGCAACCTCCGGCTCCGCTTCCGGAGTCATGGTTGCGGTGCCGACGGCTGCGCCCTGATCCACATCAGTCGGCAGCGTGAGTTGCTGGACGGTTACCGTGGGAGGCAGCTGGTCGGCCAGCGTCGCCAGGGCGTTGAACGTGGCTCCGCAGTGCCCACAGCGCACGTAGCCTTCCGCCACGCGCAGCTCGGTGGCGCTGATGCGGAACACGGTGCCGCACTCGGGACAATTGGTGTACATCCTGCTAGCGCGCCGCAACCCCGGTCAGCAACACCCACCCGCCCTGTTCATTGGTAATCGCCAGAGATGCCCACGGCTGAAATGCCGCGATGACCTCGCTGGCCTGGTCCGCAAGGATACCGCTCAATGCCACCCGGGTCCCCGCTCTGCCAAAGCGACGCAGCTCCGGCGCCAGCCGGACGAGCGGGCCAGAAAGAATGTTGGCTACCAGCACGTCAAAGGCGTCAGCGCGAGCCGTGGGCAGCAATTCCGCTGGCGTACCGGCGGTCAGCCGGGGCCCACAGCCGTTCCGGGTGGCGTTGTCGACCGTGGCGATCAATGCCTGCGGGTCGATATCCACAGCGATAGCCTCCAGGGCCCCCAGAGCGAGTGCACCGATCGCCAGTATTCCGGAGCCGCACCCGTAGTCGAGCACCCGCTGGCCCGCCAGCGCCTGCCCGTCCAGCCACGCCAGGCACATGGCGGTGGTCGGGTGGGTGCCGGTACCGAAGGCGAGGCCGGGCTCAAGAAGGACACTCACGCCGGCTGGGTCGGGACAGGCCTGGCCCGCGGGGCAGATCCACAGCCGCTGACCGAAGCGCAGGGGCTTCAGGGTGCGACGCCACTCCGCGTCCCAGTCCCGGTCCGCGACCATCTCGAAGTGCAGTTCGGTTCCGGGGAAGGCTGCCAGGACCTGCTCGCGGGGCAGGGTGGGTGGGAGCAGGGCGGTGACCCGGACGGCCGCCCAGAGGGGAGTCGCCCCGGGCTCCGGCTCCAGAATTTCCTCGTCGTCCGCACCCTGCGTCCAGGTCACCAGGGCTCCTAGTCCCTCAAACGCCGCTTCAACTCCCGCCACGCCAGCCTGCGGGCAGTTCACGGCGGCCTGCAGCCAGTGCTCGGTCATCGTGGCGGCTCAGATCCGCAGTTTTTTCTCGAGGTAGTGAATGTCCGTGCCGCCGCGGCGAAAGGCCGCGTCCTCACAGAGATCCCGGTGCAGAGGGATGTTGGTCTTGATGCCGTCCACCACCATCTCGCTCAGCGCGATACTCATGCGGGCAATGGCCGATTCCCGGTCATCGCCATGCGCAATGACCTTAGCCACCAGCGAATCGTAGAACGGGGGCACGGTGTAGCCGCTATAAAGGTGGCTGTCCACGCGAATACCCGGACCGCCCGGCGGGTGCCAGACATCCACCTTGCCGGGCGACGGCATGAACGTGCGGGGATCCTCGGCATTGATGCGGCACTCCACGGCGTGGCCGCGGATGACCAGATCTTCCTGGCGAAACGACAGCTTCTCGCCGGCCGCAATCTTGAGCTGTTCCTTGACGATGTCGATGCCCGTGATCAGTTCCGTCACCGGGTGCTCCACCTGCACCCGGGTGTTCATCTCGATGAAGTAGAACTCGCCATTCTCGTAGAGGAACTCAAAGGTGCCCGCGCTGCGATAGCCGATCTCCCGGCACGCTTCGACCACGCGGGTGCCCATCTTCATGCGCAGTTCGTGGGGAATGCCTGGGGCGGGCGCCTCCTCCAGGACCTTCTGATGCCGGCGCTGCATGGAGCAGTCCCGGTCGAAAAGGTGGACGGCGTTGCCGTGGGCATCAGCCAGTACCTGGAACTCAATATGCCGCGGCTTCTCCAGGTACTTCTCCATGTAGACCGTGCTGTTGCCGAAGGCGGAGCCCGCTTCCCCCCGGGTGGTCGCAATGGCATTGAGCAGGTGGGCGTCGCTGTGCACCACGCGCATGCCCCTCCCACCACCGCCGCCGGCCGCCTTGATGATCACGGGGTAGCCGATCGACCGGGCCATTGCCCGGGTCTCGTCGTCGTCCTCTCCCAGAGGTCCGTCGGAGCCGGGCACGCAGGGGACGCCGGCGGCCCGCATGGCTGTTTTGGCGGAGATCTTGTCGCCCATCAGCCGGATGACGTCCGGGGGCGGGCCGACAAAGATGAAGCCACTGCGTTGCACGCGCTCGGCAAAGTCGGCGTTCTCGGACAGGAAGCCGTAGCCCGGGTGGATGGCCACCGCGTCGGTGACCTCTGCTGCACTGATGATGGCCGGCATGTTCAGATAGCTCTGCCCAGAGGGCGGCGGGCCTATGCACACCGTCTCGTCGGCCAGCAGCACGTGCTTCTGGCTGGCGTCGGCCGTCGAGTGCACGGCCACGGTCTTGATACCCAGTTCGCGGCAAGCGCGTTGAATGCGCAGCGCGATCTCACCCCGATTGGCGATGACGACTTTGTCGAGCATCGGCGGCTTAAGGTTCGATAATGAACAGCGCCTGGCCGAACTCGACCGGCTCACCGTTCTTCGCGAGGGCTGCAACCACCTTGCCGGCCACGTCGGCCTCGATCTGGTTCATCATTTTCATGGCTTCGATGATGCACAGCGTGGCGCCGGCCTGGACCTGATCGCCGATCTTCACGAAGTTTGGCGTGCCCGGCGCGGGCGCTTCATAGTAGGTGCCCACCATGGGTGACAGGACTTTGTGGCCCGTGGCCTCGGGCGCAGCGGCTGGGGTGGCTGGAGGGGCCGGGCCTGCACCACCAGTTGCGGCGGGGGCGGCGAAATAGGGTTGGGGAGGCATCGGGTACTGGGGCGGCGCGTTGGTCATGTGACGACTGATGCGCACCGATTCCTCGCCCTCGGTGATCTCAAGCTCGGCGAGGCCGGATTCTTCCAGCAGCTCGATCAGCTTCTTTACCTTGCGGATATCCATGAAAGTCCTCGCTTAGTCGGGTCGGGGCCGGGCGAGTTGCGCGCAGGCCGCTTGCAGGGCCAGGAGGTAACCCTGGGCGCCGAGGCCAGTGATGACGCCAACGGCCACGTCGGAGACGTAGGAGTGCCGACGGAATTCCTCCCGGGCGTAGACGTTGCTCAGATGAATCTCGATGAACGGGATGCCGACCGCCAGGAGGGCGTCCCGCAGGGCCACACTGGTATGGGTCAGGGCGCCGGGGTTGAGCAGGATAAAGTCCACGTGGCCAGCAGCCTGCTGGATGCGGTCTACCAGGGCGGCTTCCGAGTTGGTCTGGAACGTGGCCAGTTCGTGCCCCGCCGCCTGGGCGGCGGCGGTAGCAGTCTTTTCGATGTCTGCCAGGGTCGTGGAGCCGTAAAGGTGGGGCTCCCGGCTGCCGAGCAGGTTGAGGTTGGGGCCGTTTAGCAGCAATAGCTGCGCCATCGAATGAGGTCTATATCGCCGGAGATGGCCGCAAGTTTAGCGACTTTAGGCGGGAAATGACATAACTAACAAAACTAAGGTCCGGTACCTTTACTGCCCAGGTCCAGGCGGGACGGGGCATTGGCCG
>CAMBYH010000007.1 GCA_945872065.1 Arsukibacterium tuosuense | reverse complement strand
GGATTCCAACGATGGAGCGCGACTCAAGGCGAAGTTTGGCAAGGCGCCGGGGCCGTCTGGGTTGGCGCCCTGAACTTAACCCTCGCTCTGCTTGGTGCCCAGGGCCGGACTTGAACCGGCACGACCCTTTCGGGTCAACGGATTTTAAGTCCGTAGCGTCTACCAGTTTCGCCACCCGGGCCAGGGGGCATTGTAGGGCGTAGTGCGGGGGTGGAGGCTAGGGTCGGAATCGAACCGGCGTACACGGCTTTGCAGGCCGCTGCATGACCACTCTGCCACCTAGCCGCTGTATTGGCCTCGCTGGGCGACGTCCCGGGACGTCCGTGCGGAGGCAGAAACTGGAGCGGGAAAGCGGGCTCGAACCGCCGACCTGTACCTTGGCAAGGTACCGCTCTACCAACTGAGCTATTCCCGCTTGACGAACTGCATATGCTACCGGCCAACGCTGCCGTGTCAAGAAAGGGGCTCACCTTCCTGTCGGTCCGGCCAGGCGGCGCGCACGTAGCCAAACATGGACCAGAGGGTCAGACCGGCCGCAAAAACCAGAAAAACGACGCCAATTGCATAGATGGGCAGGGCCATCAGGGGTTCCGCATACAGCATGCAGGACAGGCCGGTCATCTGCATGATGGTCTTGAGCTTGCCGTAACCGGACACCGGCACCCGGTGGCGGGTCCCGAGGCCCGCCATCCACTCCCGCAGCGCCGAGACGGCAATCTCCCGGCCAATGATGATGGCGGCCAGGGCGGCGATGGGTACCCGGGGATCCGACTGGACGATCAGAATCAGGGCGGTGGACACGATCAGCTTGTCCGCGACCGGGTCGAGAAAGGCGCCAAACTGCGAGGTCTGCTGCAGTCGCCGGGCGACATAACCGTCCAGCCAGTCAGTGATCGCCGCGAGGATAAAAATCCCGGCCGCCGCCGGTCGTGCCCAGGGCGAAGGCCAGTAGAAAGCGATGGCCACCAGCGGGATCGCCGCGATCCGAAACCAGGTCAGGGCCGTGGCGATGTTGAACTGGGGGTACACCGCGCCATTCTAGCCGGTGAGCACGCCCTCCGTCGGTGCCGGGGTCCACACCTCTCGGCTCATCTCGGCTCTTCTCGGCTCCTCTCGGCTCAAGGCTGACCGCCATGGAGCTGGTCATAGATGCGCTGGGCGAGAGCGCGACTGATGCCGTGGACCGTGGCCAGGTCGGCCACTCCCGCCTGCCGGATGCCCTGCAGTCCGCCGAATTGCCGCAGAAGTGCCCGGCGCCTCTGCGGGCCCAGCCCGGCAATCGACTCCAGACTCGAGGTAATGCCGGCCCGGGCACGGCGCTGCCGGTGGCCCGTAATGGCGAACCGGTGGGCCTCGTCCCGGATCTGCTGGATCAGCAGGAGTGCCGGCGAGTCCGACGGCAGGGTGCGTACCGATGACTCGCCAGGAAATACCAGTTTCTCTTCGCCGGCCCGTCGGTCCCGGCCCTTGGAGACACCGATCAGTGGCAGGTGGGCCAGCTGGAGTTCCTCAAGGGCCGCCCTCGCCCTATCAACCTGTCCCTGCCCCCCATCGATCAGGATGAGATCCGGCAGCGGTGCTTCCCCCCGCTTGATGCGGGCATACCGTCGCTCGACGACCTGAGCGATGGCGGCGTAGTCGTCCCCGGGCTCCACATCCTGGATATTGAAGCGACGGTAGTCGGACTTTATGGGTCCGTCGGGACCGAACACGACACAGGAGGCCACCGTTTCCCTGCCACTGGTGTGGCTGATGTCGAAGCACTCAATGCGTTGTGGCACCTCATCAAGGCTCAGCGCTTCGGCCAGCTTGTCGAGCTGCGCGCGCAGCGAAGCTCCGGCCGCCAGCCGGCTGGCCAGGCCCTGGGAGGCGTTGGTGGCGGCCATTTCCAGCCAGCGCTTCCGGGTGCCTCTGACCTGGTCACGAATCCGCACGGGACGGACGCCCCGCGTTGCCAGTGCGGCTGCCAGGATCGTGGCGTCCAGCGGCAGGACCGGCACGAGGATCTCGGCGGGCGGCTGCTCGTGCATGTAGTGCTGGCCGATGAATGCCGCCACGACCTCTTCTGGTTCCGTAGCGGCCGTCACGCGCGGGAACCAGGTGCGGCTGCCCAGCACCCGCCCACCGCGAATGAGGATGACGGCCACGCAGGCCTGACCCTCCTCCTGATGCACGCCGATGACATCTGCTTCCTCGATGCCTTTGCCGGCGATGACCTGTTCTGCCTGAATCCTGCGAATCAGCGTGATCTGATCCCGGAGGATCGCCGCCCTTTCGTAGTCCAGGTCACCAGAGGCTTGTTCCATCCGGGTAACGAGACCGGACAACACAGCGGTGTTCCTGCCCTCGAGAAACAGGACCGCATCCTCAACGTCCCGCCGGTAGTCGGCCTCGGTCACCAGGCCGACACAGGGCGCGGTGCAGCGCTTGATCTGGTACTGGAGGCAGGGCCGGGTGCGATTGGCAAAAAAGGATTCGGAGCACTGGCGCACCCGAAACAGCTTCTGGAGTTGCGCCAGGCTCTCCCGCACGGCGCCAGCATTCGGCCAGGGTCCGAGAAAGCGCCCCGCCACCTTCCTCGAGCCCCGATGAAACTCGAAGCGGGGAAACTCCTGCTGCGTGGAGACGTAGATCCAGGGGTAGCTCTTGTCGTCCCGCAGGACGACGTTAAAGCGTGGGTGATGTTCCTTGATGAGATTGTACTCGAGCAGCAGCGCTTCCTGCTCGGTGCCGGTCACCGTCACCTCAACCCGTTCGGTCAGGGCCATCAGCGCCTGGGTCTTGGGGTGGTGGGCCTTGCTGCCGAAGTAGGTGGAGACCCGCTTGCGCAGATCCCGGGCCTTGCCGACGTAGAGGACCGTGTCCTTGCCCGCCAGCATCCGGTACACGCCGGGCCGGTGCGTCAGTGAGGCCAGGAAGGCCTTGCTGTCAAACGCCTCGCCCATGACCAGCGATCCGCAGGGCGACTTCCATCGCCTGCTCGTAATTCAGGCGGGGATCGACCTGGGTGCGATAGTCCCGCTCCAGGTCCGAATCTGTGAGACCTCGGGCGCCTCCGGTGCACTCCGTCACGTGCTCACCCGTCAGCTCGAGATGCACACCACCCAGATGGGAGCCCGCTGCGCGGTGCACCTCAAACGCGGCATCCAGTTCGGCAAAAATGTTTTCCAGGCGGCGAGTCTTCAGTCCGGATGTGGCCGTCTCCGTATTCCCATGCATGGGGTCACAGATCCAGACCACACGCGCGCCAGCCTCGCTCACCGTGGCAATAAGTTCCGGCAGAACCTTGCGAATCCTTGCGGCGCCCAGCCTGTGAATCAGCGTCAGCCTGCCGGGGCGATTCGCCGGGTTCAGGATTTCCAGCAAGCTGCGGAGGGCCGCCGGGCTGGTGTCCGGTCCGATCTTCAGGCCGATGGGATTGCTGATGCCGCGAAAGTACTCGACGTGGGCGCCGTCGATATGGCTGGTGCGCACCCCGATCCAGGGAAAATGCGTGGTCAGGTCGTACCAGCCCTGGCGGCGCTCGATAAAGCGCGTCTGGGCCTGCTCGTAGGGCAGGTGCAGTCCCTCGTGGCCCGTGAAGAAGTCGACGCGCCGCGCCTGGTCGATGGACTTGCCGGTGAGACTCTCAAAAAAATCGAGTCCATCGGATACCGTCTGCACGAGCCGGTGGTACTGGTCAGCGAGGGGCGAATGCTGAACCCAGTCGAGATCCCAGTTTTCCGGGTGATGCAGGTCTGCAAAACCACCGTCGATGAGGGACCGCACGAAGTTCAGGGTCAGGGCCGAGCGCTCATAGGCCCGCAGCATCAGTTCCGGATCGGGCTCCCGGTCCTGGGGGGTGAAGGCATTCCGATTTATGATGTCGCCCCGGTAGCTGGGGAGCGTTTCGGCCCCCCGCGTTTCGGTGTCTGTGGAGCGCGGCTTGGCATACTGCCCTGCCATCCGACCTACCCGGACGACAGGCCGCTTCAGCCCGGAGACGATCACGACACTCATCTGCAGCAGGATCTTGAGCTTGGTAACGACGGCATCCGAGCAACAATCGGCAAAGGACTCGGCGCAGTCCCCGCCCTGCAGGACAAAGGCCTTGCCCTCGCCCGCCAGGGCCAGCTGGTCCCGGAGAGCATCGACCTCCCAGGAGGTCACCAGAGGGGGCAAGCGAGCCAGCTCCGCCATCACCGTCCCGGCGCGCTGCTCGTCTCTGTAGGCAGGAATCTGGCCCGCCGTGCGGTCCTGCCAGCTGGCGGGGTGCCAGCCGGCCTCTGCTTTTGAATCGATCATGCGCCGGGACTATGCCACAGGGCTTCGGGCAGGGTCATGACGGGTCTCGCTTGGCCACTTCCCAGAGGGCATCAAGTTGCTCGGGGCTCAAGGCTGGCCATTCCAGGCCCTGTTGCCGGACGGAGTCTTCGACCCGCCGGAAGCGGGCCTCGAACTTCCGCGCCGCCTGCCGCAAAGCCTGCTCCGGGTCCACGTGACAATGCCGGGCGAGGCTCGTGCAGGCCAGCAGGAGGTCGCCTACCTCTTCCTCCACAGCGGCCGGCTGGTTCAGACGTAAAGCGGCAGTTACTTCATCCAGCTCTTCCCGCACCTTCTCGACCACGCCCTGAACATCCGGCCAGTCGAGACCGACTCGCGCGGCACGCTTGCCAAGCTTCTCCGCCCGTATCAGCGCCGGGAGTGCCTGGCCCACACCGGCCATCGCCGACGAGTCCCCGCCGCGCCGCGCCCGCTCCTCGGCCTTGAGGCCTTCCCAGGCAACTGTCTGGGCGCTGGCCGTGGTGACGACTGAAGTACCGAAGACGTGGGGATGCCGGCGCACCATCTTCTCGCTGATGGCCGCCACCACATCACCAAAGTCGAAGGCCTGGATTTCCTCCGCCATCCGGGCGTGAAAGACGACCTGGAGCAACAGGTCACCGAGTTCATCCCGCAGGTCCGTCAGGTCCTCCCGGTCGATGGCATCTGCAACCTCGTAGGCTTCCTCGATCGTGTAGGGCGCAATCGAACCGAAATCCTGCTCCCGGTCCCAGGGGCAACCCCGGACCGGATCCCTGAGGGTTGCCATTATTTCCAGGAGAGTGGCGATGTCCCTGCTATTGGTCTGCTTCATTCAGCGTTTCCCGCAACGTGTTCAATATGTGCGCCGTGGCCCCCCAGATATGGTAGTGACCGTACTGGATGGCGCAGACAGGCACCGTCAGTCCGCGCACCGTGCGCTCGCTCCAGATGAGGTGCGCCGGGTCACGCAGGTAGCTCAGCGGTACGGCAAAAATCTCGGCAACCTCCACCGGGTCGGCCAGGAGCGAAAAGCCAGGCCGCAAGAGCGCAACGACGGGGCTTACCGCGAAGCCGGTAACGACCGCGTGGGGGGGCAGATGGCCGACGACGTCGATAAAGGCTGCATCAATACCCACCTCCTCCCGGGTTTCCCGCAGGGCCGCGGCGACAGTGCCCCCGTCAGCGGCATCGATCCGCCCTCCGGGAAAGCTGATCTGCCCGGGATGATCCCGCAGGTGATCCGTGCGCCGGGTCAGCAGCACTTCCCAGCCGGTGGGCCGCTCAACCAGCCCGACCAGCACGGCGGCGGGAATCAGTGGCTCCAGGAAAAGCTGTCGGGCGATGCCGGGGGGCAAGCGCGCCAGAGCCTCCGCCGGCAGGTCTTCCGGCGGCCGGGTGTTCCTGAGGCGGTCGATCAGCCGGTCGATCACCTGTCAGTGCCAGCCGGCGTTACGACTTGATTCCACCCTTCGTCAGACCCTTGGCATCCAGCAACCGGTCAATCTCCTTGCTGGAGAGATCCGTGAGCTCCGCCGCCACCTCGCGAATCGGCCGGCGTTCCGCGTAGGCCTTCTTGGCGATTGCCGCGCCCTTCTCGTAGCCAATGACCGGGTTCATGGCAGTCACGAGGATGGGGTTCCGATCGAGGGCCTCGGCCAGTTTGTCGTGATTGAGCTTGAAGCCGGCGATCGCCTTGTCGCCGAGCAGCCGGCTGGCGTTCGCCAGCAGCTGAATGCTCTGCAACAGGTTGTAGGCCACCACGGGCAGCATGACGTTGAGCTGGAAGTTGCCGGACTGGCCGGCGATCACGATGGTGGCGTCATTCCCGATAACCTGTGCTGCGACCATGGCCACGGCCTCGGGAATCACGGGATTCACCTTGCCCGGCATGATGCTGCTGCCGGGCTGCAGCCCGGGCAGTGCGATCTCCCCGAGACCAGCCAGGGGACCGCTGTTCATCCAGCGCAGGTCATTGGCAATCTTCAGCAGGGCAACTGCCAGCGTCCGGAGCTGGCCTGAGAGCTCGACCGCGGTGTCCTGGCAGCTCAGCGACTCAAAGAGGTTGGGAGAGATGGTGAACTTTACCCCGGTGTTCTCCGTGAGCAGCACGGACACCTTCTTGCCAAATTTGGGATGGGCGTTGATGCCCGTGCCCACTGCGGTGCCACCCTGGGCAAGCCGCGCGAGGCGCGGCAGGCAGTCGCTGATCCGGTCTTCGGCGTTGGCGATCTGCTGCGCCCAGCCACCAAGTTCCTGACTCATGCGCACAGGCATCGCATCCATCAGGTGCGT
The DNA here is from genome assembly GCA_945872065.1 of Arsukibacterium tuosuense. Taxonomy (GTDB): domain Bacteria; phylum Pseudomonadota; class Gammaproteobacteria; order Steroidobacterales; genus SHZI01. The sequence goes on along the minus strand of CAMBYH010000007.1, from coordinate 65,697 downwards.
ACGGCCCGTCTTCACCACCGCATCAGTTTCGCGGGCCTTCTTGCCGATCACCTCCCGCAGGTGCTTCAGTGCCGGCAGCAGCGCCTCCGAGACCTCCAGAGCGGCACTGACATGGATGGCGGTGGGGACCACATCGTTACTGCTCTGCCCCATGTTGACGTCATCGTTGGGGTGCACTTCGGCACCGAGGCGCTTCGTCGCCAGTCGCGCGATGACCTCGTTGGCATTCATGTTGGAACTGGTTCCGGAACCCGTCTGGAAGACGTCAACCGGGAACTGCGTGTCGTGCTGACCTTCTGCCACCTGCAGGGCCGCCATCTGGATGGCCATCGCCTTGCCGCTCTTGAGTAGTCCGAGTTCGGCATTGGCGCCGGCTGCCGCCCACTTGATCAGACCGAGCGCCCGGATGAATCCCCGGGGCATGGGCAGCCCGCTGACGGGAAAATTATCCACTGCTCTTTGGGTCTGGGCGCCCCAGAGCGCGTGATCGGGAACCCGCAGCTCCCCCATGCTGTCACGTTCGATTCGATAACCCTTACCGGCCATTCCTGCTCTCCTGATAGTTGCAAAGAGATCAGCGCGGCGCGGGTGAGCCCACGCTGATCCTCCGTGTTGGTGTATGATTTCGCGCTGAATTATAGGGATTTTCCGTAAGAGCGATATGGACCGGGAACCACTTACCGCAATTTCGCCGCTCGACGGCCGTTACTCCGCCAAAGTGGAATCCCTGAGGGGCATTTTCAGCGAGTATGGGCTGATCCGATTTCGGGTTCTGACCGAGGTCCGCTGGGTCCAGTTTCTGGCCCGGGAGACCGGCATCGAAGGTCTGGGCCCGCTCTCCCCGGTGGTCAATGACGTCCTCAATAACCTCACCGAGCGCTTCGGCCCGGACGATGCTCGCCAGGTGAAGCAGATCGAGCTGCGGACCAATCATGACGTGAAGGCGGTGGAGTACCTGATTGCCGAGCGCCTGGGGAATGATGCAGACCTCGGCAGGATCCGGCCGTTCCTGCACTTCGCCTGCACCTCTGAAGACATCAACAACATCGCCTACGCCCTTATGCTGCGGCACGGCCGGGACGACGTACTCCTGCCCCAGTTCCGCCAGTTGGTAGCAGTCGTCGACACGCTCGCGCGGAACCTTGCCGACGTGCCGATGCTGGCCAGGACTCACGGCCAGCCCGCCAGCCCGACCACGATGGGCAAGGAACTCGCGAACAGTGCCTGGCGGCTCAAGCGACAGCTGCAGCAGCTCCGGGCGGTGGAGACGCTGGCGAAGATGAACGGCGCGGTGGGTAACTTCAATGCCCATCGGGTTGCCTATCCGGATGTCGACTGGTCCAGCCTGTCCCGCCGCTTTGTCGAGTCCCTCGGCCTGGTCTGCAACCCCTACACCACCCAGATCGAACCTCACGACTGGATAGCCGAGTACTGCCATTGCCTGATTCGTTGCAATGTGATCCTGCTGGACCTGGCCCGGGACTTGTGGGGCTACATTGCCATCGGTTACTTCCGCCAGCGCAAGGTAGACACCGAAGTGGGCTCGTCGACGATGCCCCACAAGGTCAATCCCATCGATTTCGAGAACGCCGAGGGCAATCTCGGTGTGGCCAATGCACTGCTGGCGCATTTCGCTGAGAAGCTGCCTGTGTCCCGCTGGCAGCGCGACCTGAGCGACTCGACCGTGCTGCGCAATCTCGGCGTTGCCGTGGGGCACAGCACCCTTGCCGTCCAGTCACTGCTCACAGGTCTGCGCAAGCTTGAAGCCGATGCTCCCCGCATGCGCTCTGAACTGCAGGCAGCCTGGGAGGTCCTGGGCGAGGCCGTCCAGACGGTCATGCGCCGCCACGGGCACGCCGACGCCTATGAGCAGCTCAAGGCCCTCACGCGGGGTTCAGCGATCAACCGGGAAACCCTCACGGCGTTCCTGCGCTCCGTCGATCTGCCCGGGAGCGAGCGCGAACGCCTGCTGGCGCTGGCGCCCGAGGACTACACAGGGGACGCTGCTGTTCTCGCTCGCCGAGCTGCCGAGTCAGAGCCCTGATACCCGGCCGGTGCGGCTCAGCCGTCGATAAACGTGATCGAGTTGGCACTTCCTGCCGGGGCCGGCTTCGTACAATTCAGCGTGGCCGAGATGAACCCCCCAGACGGATTGCCTACGGAGCGAACCCAGGGTCGCCGCTGGGTGCTGGCAGCCAAGGAAGACACGCTGGCCGCCGCCATCGAGATCGCTGGAGTAGCTCAGCGGGGCCTCGCCATACTCACGCCGGATCTGGAGCCGGGTGTCTACGATCACGAGCGCTTTCTCGAAATCGTCAAACGTCTGGTACTGGCCAAGCGCTTCGCCCGGGTTCGGGTGCTGATTGCGGAGCCCCAGCGCACCATCCGCCTGGGCAATCGACTGGTGGGCCTGGGACGACGGCTCAACACCTATATCGAGTTTCGCAATGTTCACGAAGACTACCGGGAGCACCGTGAGGCGTTCCTGCTCGCTGATGACGTCGCCCTGCTCTACCGCATCAACCATGCCCGGTGGGAAGGTATCGCCGACACCTATGAGCCCGCCGTTGCCCGCCGCTACCTCAACCTGTTTGAGGAAATCTGGACCGCTTCCGAAACGTCCCAGGAACTCCGTCAGCTGCGGATCTAGGCCAGGGGGTAACATCCCCCGGTGACTGCAATACCTCCAGAGCCCACCCTCGTACTCACAGTTGCGGCTGTGGTTGAGCGCGACGGCCTGTTCTTGTTCGTCGAGGAGCGTATCGATGGCCGGCTGGTACTCAATCAGCCAGCAGGACATGTAGACCCGGGCGAAACGCTGCAGGTTGCGGTGATCCGGGAGACTCTCGAGGAATCCGCGTTCACCTTTGTTCCAGAGGCTGTACTCGGGGTCTACCTGTGGGGCCGCGAAGGGGCTGGCCTTCGCTACCTGCGCGTTACCTTCTGCGGTCGACTGACCGCTCACGACCCGCACCGACCCCTTGATGAGGGCATAGAACGGGTGGTGTGGCTGCCCCGTGCCGAGATTCTCGCGGGGACCTGGCAGCTGCGCAGCCCGATGGTGCTTCGGGCTGTGGATGACTACGTGAGCGGCGTCCGGCAACCCATCGACCGCTACGAAGCCATGACCCGGGAGGGGCTCCTGCTCCAGGCGCTCAGGCTCTGAGGCTCTGAGGCTTCCCCGGGGAATCGCCAGCGGCTGCTAGACTTTGCGCCATGGCCGAGGTTCCCCAGAAACTGGTTATCGTCGGGCTATCCGGTGGTGTGGATTCCGCCGTGGCCGCCTTGTGCCTCCTGCGGGCAGGCTACCGGGTGCAGGGCCTGCACATGACGAACTGGGATGACGCCAACGAGCACTGCACGGCAGGTGCTGATCTGGCCGATGCCCGTCGGGTAGCCGCAGACCTGGGCATTCACCTGCATGAAGCCAACTTCGCCAGTCAGTATCGCGCTGCGGTCTTCGCGGATTTTCTCGGGGAACTCGAAGCGGGCCGTACACCGAATCCCGATGTGGCCTGTAACAGGCATATCAAGTTCGGAGTGTTCCTCGAACATGCCACACGTCTCGGCGCAGACTTGATCGCTACGGGGCACTACGCTCGTGTGACCCATGACCCGGAACCCCGGTTGTTCCAGTCCGCTGACCGGGAGAAGGATCAGACCTACTTCCTTCACTCGATCGAGCGGACGGCCCTGGCCAGGACTCTCTTCCCACTGGGTTCCCTTGAGAAGCAGGCTGTACGTCGACTTGCCCGCGAGTATGGGCTGGCCAATCACGCGAAGAAGGACAGCACAGGCATCTGCTTTGTCGGCGAGAGGCCGTTTCGACAGTTCCTGGCAGAGCACGTGAGCGCGAAGCCGGGACCCATACTCAATCAGGCGGGCCAGCAGCTTGGTGAGCACACAGGACTGCCGTTCTACACCCTGGGGCAGCGGGAAGGACTCAAGGTTGGAGGACGCAGTGACAGCCTGCAGTCGCCCTGGTTCGTTGCAGCCAAGGACCTCGCCCGCAACGCGCTGATCGTTGTTCAGGGCCGCGATCACCCCTGGCTCCTGCGGCGGGAACTGCGCGCCGGCGAACTTCGCTGGCTGGCCGGTGAGCCTGATGGGCTCGATAGCGGCCTCGAACTCCACGCCCGCATCCGGCATCGTCAGGTCCCGGCCCGCTGCCACGTCCGCTCGGTCCCGGTTGCCCAGGTTGACGTGGCCTTCGACACCGCACAGCGGGCCCCAACTCCGGGTCAGTACCTGGTCCTCTATCGCGGCGAGGAATGCCTTGGGGGCGGTGTCATTCTGGAGTCGGGCGCGATGCTGGCTACTGCCCTTCCGGCCACTCTGGCCACGGCGTAGAGGGAATCGATCCGCTATAATTTCCGCCTCGCGTCGGTCCTGATTCAGAGAGAAAACCATGGCGAAAATGCTCGATGCAAAGACCACCCTGTCCGTCAACGGCACGGACTACGACATTTATGGCCTCGCCGCGGTCAAGGAGGGTCATGTCAGTCGCCTCCCCTACTCCCTGAAGATTCTTCTGGAAAACCTGTTGCGCCATGCGGCCAGTGGCGATGTCCGGGCGGCAGATATCAGCGCCCTGGCGAACTGGGATCCCAAGTCAAAGGACGAGCACGAGATAGCCTTCACGCCAGCCCGCGTCGTACTCCAGGACTTCACGGGGGTCCCGGCGGTGGTCGATCTCGCCGCCATGCGGGATGCCGTCGTAAAACTCGGCGGCAAGGCCGATGCGATCAACCCCTTGTCCCCCGCCGAACTGGTTATTGACCATTCGGTGCAGGTGGACAACTACGGCAGCCCGGGCGCTCTCGAAGCCAATACCGTCGTCGAGTTCTCCCGCAACCAGGAACGCTATGGCTTCCTGCGGTGGGGCCAGGATGCCTTCCGTAATTTCAAGGTGGTCCCGCCGAATACGGGCATTGTCCACCAGGTCAACCTGGAGTACCTGTCCCGGGTGGTGTTCAGCGTTGAGACCAAGGGACGACGCGTTGCTTACCCGGACACGGTCGTGGGTACGGACTCCCACACGACCATGATCAATGGTCTCGGCATCCTGGGCTGGGGCGTCGGCGGTATTGAGGCTGAAGCGGCCATGCTCGGCCAGCCGGTCACCATGCTCATACCCGAGGTCATCGGCTTCCGGCTCACGGGCCAGCTGCGGGAGGGCACGACGGCCACTGACCTGGTGCTCACGGTGACAGAAATCCTGCGCAAGAAGGGCGTCGTCGGCAAGTTCGTCGAGTTCTTCGGCGATGGCCTGTCGAACCTGCCGCTTGCCGACCGGGCCACCATCGGGAATATGTCGCCGGAGTTTGGCAGTACGGTCGCCATCTTCCCGATCGATGGGGAAACCATCCGCTACCTGGAACTGTCGGGACGGCCAGCGCAGGAAATCGCGCTGATCGCAGCCTACGCCAAGGCCCAGGGGCTCTGGCGCGAGGATGGCCAGGCCGAGCCACTCTTCACGGATGTTGTCTCCCTCGATCTCGCCTCGGTCGAGCCCAGCATGGCGGGCCCGAGCCGGCCCCAGGACCGCATTGGCCTCCGTAATCTGGCGGTGGCTTACCGCAAGGTCGAAACCGAGCAGACTGCCGACGGCAAGACGGGCACAGCTCCGGTGCGCGTAACGACCAAGGGCCAGACCTTCGACCTGGCCAATGGCTCGGTACTGATTGCGGCCATTACCAGCTGCACCAACACTTCGAATCCCTACGTGATGATGGCTGCAGGACTTCTCGCCCGGAACGCGGTCCAGCGCGGCCTGAGCACCAAGCCCTGGGTGAAGACCAGTCTTGCGCCCGGCTCCCGCGTGGTGAGCAGCTATCTCGACAAATCGGGATTGATGCAGTCCCTGAATGCTCTTGGCTTCAATGTCGTGGGCTTCGGCTGCACAACCTGCATCGGTAATTCCGGCCCTCTGGACCCGCCAATAGAGAAGGCCGTCCGGGAGGGTAAGCTGATTGGCTGCAGTGTCCTGTCGGGCAACCGCAACTTCGAAGGCCGCATTCACCCCCTGGTCCGCAACAACTTCCTGGCTTCACCGCCGCTGGTGGTGGCCTACGCCCTGGCCGGCACGCTGCATCTTGATCTCGCCACGGAACCCCTCGGCACCGGGAAGGACGGCAAGCCCGTGTACCTGAAGGATATCTGGCCGGGCCAGAAGGAAATCCAGGCCGCCGTCACCGGCAACCTGGACTCCGCCATGTTTCAGGCGAGCTACGCCAACGTGTTTGCAGGTGACAGCAACTGGAACTCGATCAAGGTGCCGAAGGGCGACCGGTTTGCCTGGGCGGACGACTCCACCTACGTGCGCAACCCGCCCTACTTTGAGGGCATGACTCGCCAGCCTGCAGCCGTGACCGATATCTCCGGTGCGCGGGTCCTGGCAATGCTGGGGAACTCCGTGACCACGGACCATATCTCCCCGGCGGGCTCGATTGGCAAGGACACACCGGCAGGCAAATACCTTCTCAGCAAAGGCGTGCAGGTATCTGATTTTAATCAGTATGGTGCCCGCCGAGGCAATCATGAGGTGATGATGCGCGGCACGTTCGCCAACATCCGGCTGCGCAATCAGCTGGTACCCGGCACGGAGGGTGGCCACACCCTGCACCTGCCGGGTGGGGAGCCGATGTCCATCTACGACGCCGCCATGCGCTACGCCGTCGAGAAGGTTCCCCTCGTGATCCTGGCAGGCAAGGAGTACGGCAGCGGCTCCTCCCGCGACTGGGCCGCCAAGGGTACGAAGTTGCTCGGTGTACGCGCTGTGATCGCCGAGAGCTACGAGCGCATCCACCGCTCAAATCTGATCGGGATGGGGGTGCTGCCCCTCGAGTTTCACCCCGGCGATAGCGCCGCCTCCCTCGGCCTTACTGGGCGCGAGGTGTTCGACATCTCAGGACTGGACGGGGGTCGTGCCCGGGAAGTGACCGTGGTCGCTCACAGGGATGACGGATCCCGACAGACCTTCCAGGCCCGGGTGCGCATCGACACGCCCAAGGAGGGCGAGTACTTCGCTCACGGGGGCATTCTGCACTATGTTCTCCGGCAGCTTGCAGCGGCTGGTGCGGCGGCCTAGTGGAGACGTGGCCGAACTGATTGACGTCGGAGCGAACCTCACCCACGACAGCTTCAGGGACGACCTTGCGGAGGTCATCGAACGGGCCGCGGGGAGCGGGGTTCGGCGCCTGATCGTTACCGGGACCAGCCTGGCAGCGTCCGAAGCGGCCGTGGCCCTCTCACGTTTGTGGCCAGACACGCTGTGGGCCACCGCAGGCGTCCACCCCCACGCCGCGGCCGACTATGACGACGCTGTCGAGGATGCACTGAGGCTTCTGCTCAGGGATCCGCGGGTCGTGGCGACGGGCGAGTGCGGGCTGGACTACCACCGCGACTATGCGCCGCGGGATGTACAGCGGCGGGCTTTTGCCAGACAGCTGGAACTGGCGGCCGCCAGCGGCAAGCCGCTGTTTCTGCATCAGCGCGACGCCCACGAGGACTTCCTCGCCCTGCTGCGCGAGCAGGGCTCCCGCCTGCCGGGCGGTGTCGCTCACTGCTTTACCAATGGCCCGGCCGAGGTGGCTGACTACCTGAGCATCGGCCTGTACATCGGCATTACTGGCTGGATCTGTGACGAGCGGCGGGCCAGCGAGTTGCGCGCGGCTGTGGCCTGTATTCCGCTCGACCGGATCGTTGTCGAGACCGACTCCCCCTACCTGCTGCCGAGAAGCCTGCGGCCATTGCCCCGGAGCCGGCGTAACGAACCAGCAACGCTTCCGGAGGTCGTTCAGACCCTGGCGGGCTTCATGGGGCACAGCCCCGAGGCGGTAGCCGAGGCCACCACCCGGAACGCTGAAACCCTCTTTGGTCTCAGCTCCGGCCCTCGGTAAGCAGGTTATCCATGCGGGCGGCGATTGCTGACTGGCGCAGTCGCTCCCAGGCCAGCTGATACACGTCGGGGCTGGCGGTGACTCCCGACGCCTCCTTCTCCAGTTCCTGCAATAGCGGCTCCAGGAGGGTCACGCTCCGGGGCTGGCCCTTGCTAAAACGGGCGCGGCCCGTAAAGCCAACGAAGCCCGTTACGGGGACCTCCGGCGTGAGGCGCTTGACCGCAGCGACCCGGTCCCAGAGTCCGGGCTGGGGGTTAGGGAAGGTGAAGCGCCGGTTGTCGGCTATGACGGTCCAGTCCTGCATGCCTTCGCTGCCAAAGACATGGCCTTCGACGTCCTTGATGTCGATGACCAGGATTCCCCGCGCCGTAAGCAGCGCGTACTGCAGCTGGATCTCTTCGCCATTGCCGTCGGGGATGATGAAGTTGGCCAGCACGCCACGGCTTGCATCCCGGAGCCGACGATCGATGTTCCGGCGCCGGCGCTGACGCACGCGCCAGTACCAGCCGCCGGCGACGACAGCCAGCGCAAGCAGTGCGACCCCCAGAAGCAGCAACGGACCTTCCGTGAACGGGGTTGTGGTGTCCAGCATGGGTTAGAGCCGCGCGGCCAGAGCATCGAGCTCGGGCGCGATAGTCTCAAAGTGGGCAGGCCGCGTGAGCAGCTCCGTGAGTTCAGCTGGTGGCTCCACTGCAGTACCCAGCAGGGGCTCTACGATAGTGTCGAACTTGGCAGCGTGGGCTGTGGCAACGACCGCCCAGTCGCGCCGGGTCCGCTCGACCTCTGGCAGCTCCCGGTACACGCGCAGGCCGGCAGCAGTGTGCGGGCACCAGGGCAGGCCGTAGCGGCGGAACTCGTCCACGATGGTCGTGCGAATCTCGGCATCAGAGACCGGCACTGCGGAGACTTCCTGGCGGAGAGCAGCGACATCTGTGCACAACGCCTGAAGGCGTTCCATATTGCTCGGATTGCCCACGTCCATCGCGGATGCAAGCGTCGGAACACTCGGCCGGGGCAGCCACTGCCCCGTGGCCAGATAGTCGGGAATCGTGGCGTTGGCATTGGTAGCGAGGACTATCCGGTCGATGGGCAGTCCGACCCGGCGTGCCCAGACGCAGGCAAACCCGTTGCCAAGATTGCCTGTCGGGACGATGAAACTTAAGGGTCTCCCCGTCGCCCGCCAGTGCGTCAGGCTGGCGAGAGCGTAGTAAGCGGCCTGGGGCAGGAGACGGCCGACGTTGATGCTGTTGGCGGAACACAACCGGTACCGGGACCTGAGCCCGGCATCGGCAAAGGCTGCCTTGACCAGGCGCTGGCAATCGTCGAACTCGCCCCGGACAGCCAGTGACAACACGTTGCCGCCCCAGCAGGTGAGCTGGTGCTGCTGGCGGGGTGACACACGCCCTTCCGGAAAGAGAACGACCACCCGTGTGCCCGGCCGGCGGTAATAGGCCGCTGCCACAGCGCCGCCAGTGTCCCCGGAGGTCGCCACCAGAACGGTTACCGGCGCGGTCGCGAACACGCCGTCGCGAATGATCTGCTCCATGCAGTGGGCAAGAAAGCGCGCCCCTACATCTTTGAAGGCTGCTGTGGGTCCGTGGAACAACTCCAGTAGCGAAAGTACGCCGGGGGATGCTTCCAGTTGCCGCAGCGGCAAGGGAAAGTTCAGAGCTGCCTGGCAGATTTCATCAAGGCGGCCGGCCAGTGTAGACCCGGCGAAGAACGGCGTTAGGAAGGTAGTCGCCACCTCGGGAAAGGAATAAGGAGTGGAAAAATCAGCGGGCGCGAAACCGGGCAGCACCTCGGGGACATAGAGCCCACCGTCAGCGGCCGTCCCACCCATGATGGCAGTTTCTATGCTGACGGCCTGGCCGCCACGGGTACTCACGTAGCGCATGGCAGAAACCTAGAGAGCCGCGCCGAGGTACGTGGAGAGCCGCAGAATGTCGGCGAAAACCCCGGCGGCGGTCACGGCAGGTCCGGCTCCAGGGCCCTGCACTACCAGGGGGTTCTCGCTGTAGCGGGCTGAAGCGTACCGGACGATGTTGTCGGTGAGGTTGATGTTGGCAAAGGGGTGACGGCGGCTCAGGGACTCCAGGCGCACCGTCGCCGTACCGGAACGGCGATCGAGCCGGCCCACATAGCGCAGTACCTGATCAGCGTCGTTGGCGCGGGACCAGCGCTCTGCCATCGCCTGATCGTGGGCCTGCAGGGCGCCGAGGAAGTCGTCCGCACTACCCGCCTCCAGACCGGCAGGAATCAGACTCTCCACCGAGAGGTCACGCATCTCCAGCCGCATGCCCATCTCACGCCCGAGAATGATCAGCTTGCGGGCCACGTCGAGTCCGGACAGGTCATCCCGCGGATCCGGTTCTGTGTAGCCCGCATCCCGAGCCTCACGGACGATGGTGGAAAACGGCCTGGTGCCATCGAAGACGTTGAACAGGTAGGCCAGCGTCCCGGAGAAGATGCCCTCGATACTCCGGATCTCGTCGCCTGTTTCCCGGAGATCGCGGAGCGTTCCAAGGATGGGCAGCGCGGCGCCCACGGTGGTCTCGTAGAGAAACCGGGTGTTGCTGCGGCGCCGGACCTCGTGCAGCTGGTCATACATGCCGAGCGGGCCGCTGGGTGCCTTCTTGTTGGGTGTAACTACATGAACTCCACCACCGAGCCACTCGACGTACCGTGCCGCGACGTCCTCACTGGAACTGCAGTCCACGACCACCGCATGGGGCAGATGCTCAGCGTGGACGTGATGAGTGAACTGGGCCCAGTCGAGCGGCACGGAGGATTTCTCAAAGTCCTCTCGCCACGTCGCCAGGCTGATGGGGCGATCACTCAGGAGCATCCGCCGGGAACCGGCAATGGCCCGCACCCGCAGATCGAGATTGAACTGGGACTTGAGGCGCGGAAATTCGGTGGCCATCTGCTTCAGCAGTACCTGGCCGACGTTCCCCGGTCCGATGAGGCCAATGGAGATCGTTTCAGCCGAAAGGTAGAAACCTGAATGTACGGCGCGAAGTGCGCGGGTGGAGTCCTGCCGGGCAACAACGGCGGATATATTGCGCTCCGAAGAACCCTGGGCAATGGCCTTGACGTTGATACCCGCACTGCCAAGGGTGCCGAGAAAGCGGCCGGCAACCCCGGGCATTCCCGCCATGCCATCACCAACCACGGCAATCACGCTGCAGGGATTCTTTATCGTGATGCTCTGCACGAGCCCCTGCTTCAACTCGGCCGCGAATGCGCGCTGAACTACCCGCTCCGCCTCGGCAGCCATCCGGCTGGGAACGCCAATGCAGATGGAGTGTTCGGAACTGGCCTGGGAAATGAGAATGACGGAAATCCCCGCCTCCCGGAGGGCCCCGAACAGGCGATCAGCCGTGCCAGGCACACCGATCATCCCCGCCCCCTCGATGTTCACCAGGGCCACATCGTCAACGGCAGTCACGCCCTTGATGGGCTGGCTGGAATCAGAGTTCGGTCCGATGAGGGAGCCCGGAACAGACGGGTTGAAGGTATTGCGTATCCAGATGGGAATCGACCGCTGGACGGCGGGCGACATCGTCTGGGGGTGTATGACCTTGGCTCCGAAGTATGCCAGCTCCATGGCTTCGCTGTAGGACAGGGAGCTGATGATGGCCGCCTCGGGAACGCGGTTGGGGTCAGCGCTCATCACACCGTCCACATCGGTCCAGATCGTGATCTTCTCGGCGTCCAGCAAAGCCCCCACGATGGACGAGGAGAAATCACTGCCATTCCTGCCCAGGGTCGTCGGCAGGCCGTTGCGCTCGCTGGCAATGAACCCTGTGACCACGGCGATACCGACGGTGGTATCAGCGAAGATCCGGCGCGCGTTGGCCCTCGATTCTTCCCACTGAACGGCTGGCCCCATCTCGCCCCGCTCGATAATGATGAGATCCCGCGCGTCAACCCAGTGCACGGGGCGGCCGGGCGCTCCGGACTGGGTGCGTTCGACCAGGTAAGCGGCCAGCAGCCTCGAGGACCACAGTTCGCCGTAGCCGGCTATCAGATCCCGACTGCGCTCACCCGCCTGGCGCACCAGCGCAATGGCCCGCAGCACGTCGCGCACGTCAGCCAGATCGGCGGCAAAGACCTTCAGGATGTCGTCGGCAGACTGCTTCTTCCTGAGAAGGGCTGCGACCGTCGTGCGATAACGGGTGGCAATGGCATCCATGCGGGAGGCGACGTCGGGCGCGGACTGCTCCGCAGCCAAAACCAGGCCCAGAAGCGCATCCGTCGTCTTGGCCATGGCCGAGACGACGACCGCCTGGCGGGAGACGGCTTCGTCCAGAAGGATGTCTGCTACACGGCGAAAACAGTCCGCATCGCCAAGGCTGGTGCCACCAAACTTGTGGACATGCCAGGCACGGGGATCGGTGGAATTGTTCAACTTGGACACCATGGACAAGCCATCAAGAGGTCAGGAAAAACGGCGCCCAATCATACCCGTTCTGACCTGCGGCTACAGCGACCAGACTACCGTCCGGGGCCGCGGGCTAGTATCTTCTGGCCATGGCCAGAATATTCATCGCCGCCATCGAGTCCCAGCGGGACCGGTCTGATCTGGAAAGGTCCGTCGCGGCCCCCATCGAGCGCCAACTCATCATCCGCAGCTTCAGTGACGCGACCTACCCCGAACTCATCGATATCGAGCGGCGTGGCCACGGCTTCTATGCATGGGGCCTCCGGGGCACCCCACAGAACATTGAGAACTGGTTCCAGATGAACGTGGGTGATTTCGTCCTGCTGGGCCAGAAGGACGCCTACCGGCACTACGCGAAGGTCCTCGGTCGCTACGAGAACGCCAAGGCGGCCCGGGCCATCTGGGGTACTGAGACCCCCGACGCGGAAGCGCGGGAGTACCTGTTCTTCCTGTCCGAACCCATTGCCCTGGGCCTGCCCTTCAGCGAGATGGCCGACTACCTCACGGTCGAGTTTAGCGAGATAACCCAGGTACCGGCTGAAGCCATGGACCGGATCGAGGCGGATTTTGGCAGCGTCGAACGCTTCGCCCGGCAGCGACTCCTGAACACCGGCGTAGGAGGCCCGATCCTCGACATGAGCGGCATGATCTGGATCTCTGAACGGGACATGGCGCGACTGCAGGTCAGCGAACCGCAGAACAGCAAGGACGGACGACAAGCCATCATCGATACGATCATCAAGAGGCGGGGCCATCCCCACTTCCGGAATGCACTGCTGCAGGCCTACGAATCCCGGTGCGCGATCACCAGCTTCAACGCGGTGGATGCGCTCGAGGCCGCCTGCATCGTGCCGTTCCGGGGGAAATTCACCCACCACCCGTCCAATGGCCTCCTTCTGCGCTCGGACATTCACTCCCTCTTCGATCTGGGCAAGATCGCGATCGACACCGGCAGCATGTCGGTGGTCCTGACCGATGACCTGATGCAGACCAGCTACCGGCTCCTGGCGGGCCGTCCCCTCCGCTATCCGAAGGAGGAAGAACACCGGCCCAGCAACGAGGCGCTGGACCTGCACCGCCGACTCGCCGGACTTTAAGCCCGGCCCGGTATACTGCCCTTCATGCTGAAGACACCTGCCGAGTTTCTCGCCTCGCCCAATCGGGCTATCACGCTCCTTGGGATGTCCGGAGTGGGCAAGACGACTCTGGCCAACAAGCTGCCCCGCTCCACGTGGTTCCATTACTCCGGCGACTACCGCATCGGCACCAAGTACCTCGAGGAGCCGATCCTCGACAACATCAAGCGGCAGGCCATGAAGGTGGAATTCCTAGGGGGCCTTCTGCGCAGTGACTCTATCTACATCGCCAGCAATATTACGGTGAACAACCTGGAACCGGTCTCCACGTTCCTGGGCAAGATTGGCACGCCCAGCCGGGGCGGGATCTCCATGGAGACGTTCAAACTCCATCAGCGCCTGCACGGTTCGGCTGAAGTCAGCGCCATGAAGGACGTCGCGGACTTTATCGTCAAGGCCAAGGACATCTACGGCTACGACCACTTCCTTAACGACGCGGGTGGCAGTCTCTGTGAGCTTGACGACCCCGGCATGCTCAAGGTGCTCACCGATCACACGCTGATCCTTTACCTCCGGGCTGGCGATGACATGGAGCAGGAGCTGATCCGGCGGGCGGTGGCCACTCCCAAGCCCCTCTACTACCGTGACGATTTCCTGGACCGGGAGATGAAGGTCTATTTGCAGGAAACGGGTGCAGGGCATCCGGATGAGATAGACCCGGACCATTTCGTGCGCTGGATCTTCCCCAGACTCGTGCAGCACCGGCGCCCCCGCTACGAGGCACTGGCTGGCCAGTACGGCTATACCGTAGAGGCCCGGGATATCCCGGACATTCGCGACGAACAGGACTTTCTGCAACTGGTGGTCGGCGCAATCCAGCGGCGCGGGAACCGGTGAGCTTCTACTCCAGCCAGGTGATGCCCCGCCTGATTGCCGCCATTTCAGCGGTCAGGCCGTGGCAGAATAGTCCCCGAGACGCCCAAAGGTTTGAGCCAGAAACCGCAATAACTTCCGCCGCTTCAGCGAGTACTCCAGATGGATAAAACCAAGGGGCAACGCCCCCTCGATGGCTACCGCGTACTCGAAATGGGCCAGTTGCTCGCAGGCCCGTTCGCGGCGAGCATGCTGGGCTACTTTGGCGCGGAGGTCATCAAGATCGAGCCCCCCGGCGAGGGTGACCCGATCCGCACCTGGCGGGTCATGAAAGACGGTGTCTCTCTCTGGTGGCACAGCCTGGGTCGCAACAAGAAGTCCGTGACTCTGGATTTGCGCACCCCCAAGGGACGCGCCATAGCCCGGGAACTCGCCCTCAAGTCCGACGTACTGATCGAGAACTTTCGCCCCGGCACACTGGAGAAGTGGGGCCTGGGTCCTGCAGACCTGTGGCCGGAAAATCCCGGCCTCGTCTACGGCCGGATTTCGGGCTACGGCCAGAATGGCCCCTACGCCAACAAGCCCGGCTTTGCCTCGGTCTGTGAAGGTGTCGGCGGGTTTCGGTACGTGAATGGCTTTCCAGGCGACGCGCCGGTCCGGCCGAATCTGAGCATCGGGGACACCCTGGCGGGCATTCATTGCGTCATCGGCGTCCTGCTGGCCTGCATTCAGCGTTCGCGGGACCCGCAGAAGCGGGGCCAGGTGATCGACGCCGCACTCTACGAATCAGTGTTCAACCTGATGGAAGGCGTAGTGCCGGAGTACTCCGGGGCAGGCGTCATTCGCGAACCCTCGGGGTCAACCCTGACCGGCATCGTGCCGACCAATACCTACCGGTGCAAGGACGGCAAGTTCGTGATCATCGGCGGGAATGGCGACTCCATCTACAAGCGCCTGATGCAGGCGATCAACCGCCCGGAGCTGGCCGATGATCCCCGCATGGCAAACAATGCGGGGCGGGTGGTCCATGAGAAGGAGCTCGACCAAGCCATTGGCCACTGGACCAGCTCCCTGACGGCTGCCGGCGTGCTCGAGATCCTGGGCAAGGCCGATGTGCCCTCCGGCCCCATCTACAGCGTGGCGGACATGTTCACGGACCCTCACTTCAACGCCCGTGGCCTATTCGAGGAGGTTCAGGTCAACGGCCAGTCCCTGAAGATTCCCGCCATGATGCCGTTCCTGAGCGGCACGCCAGGTCGCACGGACTGGCCGGGGCCCACCGTGGGGGCCCACAACGCCGAGGTGCTTGGCGATCTGCTGGGTTACAAGCCGGCCGAGATTTCGACGCTGTCCCGGGACGGCGTCATCTGACGGGACCCCAGCAGCAGCTCAGGCAAGTACCGGAGATCGGCAAGCAGCCGGTGGGCACCTGCGGCCGACAGCAACGCAGAGTCGCCAGCTCCGGTCAGCATGCCGACTGCATACAGCCCCGCAGCGTGACTGGCGCGCACATCCGCCACCGTATCGCCAATGTAGGCGCTTTCGGCAGCTGCTACTCCCATCCGGTCCAGACAGAGCAGCAGCCCTTCCGGGTCCGGCTTCCGGTGGGTCACATCCTTCGCCGTAACCACCTGGTCAAAGAGGTCCAGGAGGCCAGACTGCTCGAGGGGCAGGAACGACTCACCGTGGGATGCCGTGCAGATCCCCAGACGGACGCCGGCAGCCTTCAGCGTGGCCAGCATTGCACCAGTTTCCGGATACAGGAGGACCGAGTCAGCAAGGATCGCCGGCCAGTGGGCCAGAGTGTCCCGGCGGAGCTTCGCGATGAGTTCCAGGTCACCGCGAGACTCCGGGGGCACCACCAGATCCCAGAACGGCTCCCCGAAGTTCATCGCTGCGCTGACCGCTCCCTGGGACACCGACCAGCCGTAGGGCTCGACCGCCCGCTGGGCCGCCAGCCGATAGCCTGCGATGGAGTTGACCAGAGTCCCGTCCACATCAAACAGCGCGGCGCGCAGGGCCGGGACGGGGACGGTGCGCAGCATCACCATGTCGCCATCCGCAACCCGGAGCAACTGCCGAAGCGGAACGGCGGCCAGGACTTCGATCTGGTCCGGGGCATAGCCCGGGACTTCGGGGACGAGAATGCCTGCAGTCACCGGCGCCCGGCCCGGCACGCAGGCGAGTACGGGATAGCATCGGGCTGCGCATTCCCCAGGCCGCTCCGGCGCCATAGGCAGACCCGGCTGGAGGCTGAGCGCTCCCCACTCGGCAATTTCCTCGCGGCCCACAACGAGATTGAGCGTGCCTGGGTAGGTATCCATGCCCAGAGTTCGCCGGACCTGCTGCTGCACCCAGGGCAATGTCGTGAAAGCGGCCGCCTGGCCAAGGCCAGTCCTGACGACTCCAGCGACGCTCCGATTCATGGTCCTCCGCTCCGTCCAGTGGTGGGCAGGCCTGCGCTGAAGGTGATAGCCCTGCGGCGGCTGCTAGAATTACGTTTTACACGGGATGAGGGATTGAATTCCATGAAGATCGCAATCGTTGGCGCCGCATACACGGGCATGGCTGCTGCACGCTACTTCAAGTCCCAGGGGCACGAGGTCCGGGTCACCACGACGCGGGCAGACCGGGCTGCGGAACTGGCTGCCGTGGCGCATCAGGTTGTTGTGACCAAAGGCAGTGACGTCGCCGGGATGAAAAAGCTCATTGATGGTGTCGACGCCGTCGTTTTGACCATGGCCGGCGGTCTCGGCTTCAAGGATGGCAAGCCATTCATGGATCCCGTGGCCTACCGGGACTCCTATGTCGGCACCGCCGACGGCCTGATCGGCGCCCTTGCCTCAGCCCCGAAGCTCCGGCAGATCGTTTTCTGCAGTTCCCTGAATGCTTACGGCGATGCCCATGGGGTCACACCCGTCCTCGAGACAACCCCACCCAATGCAGTGTCCCCCGCGGCGCAGGTGTTTATCGAGACCGAACAGAAACTGGCAGCTCTGGGTACCGATGCTCTGCGCATAGCCAATTTCCGCACGGGCACGATCTATGGTCCCGGCCGGGAACATCGGAACGAACTACGGCACATTGCCGGCAAGCAGATCCCCTTCGACGGCAAGTCAGACGCCATGCTCATTCACCGGGATGACGTGGTCCGCGGCATTGCCTTTGCCATTGAGAAGCAGCTATCCGGGCTGTTCAACCTGTTCAACGACATTCCAGAGAACAAGGAAGACTTTTTCGCCAGGGTCGCCCAGCGGGAAGGACTGGAGCCGGTCATCTGGCTCGGCGTCGTCAAGGGTCCCAAAGGCGTCTCCAATGCGCGCATCAAGGGCACCGGGTTTACGTTCGCCGATCCGGTGGGTGCACGGGAGGGTGACGACCTGCTTGCCCCGTGAGGGTCCTGCCCGCAACGGCTGTCTTTGCGAGTCGTGACTTTGGCCTGTATCTGGCCGCGCGGTTTCTGTCCGCGCTTGCCATCCAGATGCAGAACGTGGCGATCGGCTGGCTGGTCTATGACCTGACCCGGGACCCCCTCGCTCTCGGCCTGGTCGGCCTGGCTTCGTTCCTGCCGGCGGTAGCCCTGGCCCTGGTTACCGGACACACGGCCGACCGGTACGACCGCCGGGCCATTCTGGTGGTCTGCTACGTCGTTACTCTGGGTACTGCGCTGGGTCTCCTTGCCATTGCAGTCGGAGGCTCCGGGCAGGTCCTGCTTATCTACGGGCTGCTGCTCGTCTTTGGCATCAGCCGGGCCTTCGCGAATCCCGCCGGCCAGGCGCTGGTCCCCAATCTCGTGCCGCCAGAACAACTGGGCAACGCGATCGCCTGGAATTCAACAGCCTGGCAAACCGCCACGATCGCGGGTCCCGCACTCGGGGGGTTGCTCTACTACTTCGGCGCCTCCGTGGCCTTCGGTGCTGGGGCACTCTGCTTTCTGGCCTGTTGCCTGCTCTTTGGCCTCATCCGCAGCCGACCCCAGCCGCCGCCCGGCGAGGTGTCCTGGGAAACACTACTGGCCGGGATTCGCTTTATCCGCTCCCGGCCTGCCATCTTTGGTGCCATCTCCCTCGATCTCTTCGCTGTACTGCTCGGCGGGGCCACTGCCCTGCTCCCGATCTATGCCCGGGACATCCTTGATGCGGGTCCCGGCGGCCTTGGGCTGATGCGGAGTATGCCGGCCGTGGGGGCCCTGCTGGTGGCACTCTGGCTGGCACAGCGACCGTTGCAATCCCGCAGCGGCCTGCGGATGTTTCAGGGCGTCGCCCTCTTCGGCATCGCCACCATTGGCTTCGGCCTCTCCGAGAGCCTGTTCCTGTCCTGCGTCTTTCTGTTCGTGCTGGGCGCGGCTGACATGATCAGCGTGTTTGTCCGCTCCACACTGGTCCAGTTCGACACCCCGGATGCGATGCGCGGGCGGGTGGCAGCTGTCAATTCAGTGTTCATCGGGGCATCGAACGAGCTGGGAGAGTTCGAATCGGGCGCCATGGCAGCGGCCATCGGCACGGTGCCGGCTGTGGTGGTCGGCGGGGTGGGAACTCTGGTGGTCTGTGGCCTCTGGATGCGCTGGTTCCCGGAACTGCGCTACCGGGACCGCCTGACCAGTTGAGCCGCAAGGGCAAGCCCGGTCAGGAGCAACTTTCCGCTGCGCCGGCGCCCGAGCAGCAGGGTGGCCAGCAGGCCGCCTGCCAGTAGCACGGGCGGGGTGGCAGCGCGGCGCAGAACGCTCAGCCCCCGATCCACTCCGGCAAACACACCCTCAATCTTCTCCAGGTGTGCCTGCCACGCCGACCGCTCAATCGCGCTCCGCCGGCGCAGCGCCGCACGACGAAGCTCCAGCTGGCGGGTCTTGCGGCTCATGTAGAAGTATTCCGAAGCCGGCTTTCATCGTGCTCCAGTTCAGCAAGGGTCCCCTGGAGAAACGGAGGCCGTGACTGCAGGCGGGAACGCAACCGCAAAGCGGCGACCACGGCCACCAGGAAGAACGCCCCGGTCACGAGCACAGAAGCAAGAATCCGGTGGGTGTCCCAGAACGCGAAGATCACGGCAAGACCCGCAAAGAGCACGCCCATACTGGCCGCCAGAACCGCAACGAGACCAAGGACCAGCATGCCAGCGGTCCGGTGCACCTCTTCCTGCAACTCAACACTGAGGAGTTCCAGACGGGTACGCCCGATCTCTACCGCCGTAGCGAGCAGTCCACGGACTGAGGCCAGCAACTGGCCCGCAGGTCCCCGGGACTGATCAGGGTTGCCGTTACTCACCGGCGACCAAGCAGCAGACCCAGCAGCAGGCCAACACCCGCGGCGACGCCAACGGCCTGCCAGGGATTCTCGTGAACGTATTCATCGGTGGTCGCAGCTGCGGCTCGAACCTGCTCCAGGGCCTCGTCTTCAGCTTCGAGAAGCCGGGTCTTGGCCTGCTTGAGAGACGCCTGGGCCCGGGCCCGGATACCGTCAACCCGCTCGCCGGTCTGCGCCGCAGTAGCCTGTAGAAGTGCCTCAGCATCCTCAACTACCGTCTGCAGGTCCCGCATCAGCTTCTCGCTTGCCGTCTTCCTGGCCATACCTGGAACTCCTCAATGGGGTAATGGGGAGGAGGAATATTAGCAGGGGCCTGCATTGCCAGACTGCAGCGCCGCCAAACTGTGAGCGGGGTCCCCTGCGGGGAAGTCGGGACAGGGGGCATAATGAGCCTTGGGGTCGCCAGGGCAGCGACGAGGGATCAGGCTATGGAAATCAAACGTGCCGCCTGGGTAGCAGCGGCAGCGCTGGTCGCGGCTGTCATCGCGCCTTCCGCCTGGGCAGCAAGCAGTGTTGTTCCCGGCGCCTCTGGCCGCCTGATCATTCAGCTCCGGCCTGCAGCCACCGCTCTCGCCCCGACCCAGCGCCAGACCCAGGCCGCAAGGCAGGCAGAGGACGCCAAGGCACCGGACCGCGTCCGTCGCCTGGCCGAGCGCTCTGCGCTGCGTCTCGGGGGCTTGCGCGACCTCGGTTACGGGATGGTTGCCGTCTCCCTCCGGGACGCACTCACTGGTAGCAGCATGGAAGAAACGCTGGCCACCCTGCGCGCCGATCCGGATGTTGAGTTTGCGGAAGTCGATCAGCGCCGCTACATCCGCGCCCTGCCAAATGACCCGCTCTACGCCAGCCAGTGGTACCAGCAGGCCGTGGAAACCAGCGCCGCCAGGTTCACCGCTGCCTGGGACACCACCTCGGGCGATGCCGGCACGGTCATCGCCGTGCTCGACACCGGTATCCGCTTCGATCATCCGGATCTTGTTGGCCGGGTACTGCCAGGCTACGACTTCGTTTCAGGGGAATCCGGCAGCTCTTTTGTCAGCGCCAATGACGGCAATGACTGGGATGCGGACGCGTCGGATCCGGGTGACTGGGTGACCGGCGCCGAAAGCCTGAGCGGCCCCCTTGATGGCTGTCGGGTCGAGCCGAGCTCCTGGCACGGCACGCGCGTGGCCGCCATGATTGGTGCTACCACGAACAACGGCACCGGCATTTCCGGTGGCACCTGGAATGGCAATGTCCTGCCGGTGCGCGTCCTGGGCAAGTGCGGCGGCTTCGACTCCGATATCATCGTCGGGATGCGCTGGGCGGCGGGCTTGGCCGTTGCCGGCGTGCCGACCAACCCGAACCCCGCGAAAATCCTCAACATGAGCCTTGGGGGCGGGGGCAACTGCAGTTCCGCCTACCGCAACGCCGTGGCGGAAGTGACCGCGGCCGGTGGGCTGGTGGTGGCTGCAGCGGGCAATGGCAGCGGCCCGGTTGGCGCGCCTGCCAACTGCCCCGGTACGCTGGCTGTTGCTGGACTCCGTCATGTAGGTACCAAGGTGGGGTACAGCAGCTTTGGTCCCCAGGTCGGCATCTCGGCACCCGCCGGCAACTGCCCCAGCACACCCCTGCTCTGCGAGTACGCACTGATCACGGCCACCAATGCGGGACCAACCTTTCCAACCACTTCGACCTATACGACGACCACCGACAGCCAGGACAGCATCGGGACCAGCTTCTCAGCGCCGATCGTCGCCGCCATCGCCGGACTGATGACTGCCGTGAATGGCGGGCTGACGCCGGAGGAACTGACAGCGCGCATCAAGAACAGCGCCCGCCCATTTCCAGATCCTCAGGCCGGTCTGCCAACCTGCCCAAACCTCGATAGCGCCACTGGCCAGTGCAACTGCACTACCAGCACCTGCGGCGCCGGCATGGCCGATGCACCCGGAGCCCTGGCCGAAGCGCTGCGCCCAATGGCCCGCATTGCCGACCCAGCCGGCTCCGGCGCCGGCCAGAACGTCACGCTGGACGGCAGCGCCAGTGACGCAGCTTCGGGCCGGAGTATCAGCGTTTATTCCTGGTCGCCGGTCAGTGGCAGCCCCGTCTTCCTGGGACCAACGACTGGCTCGACTGCGGCTGTGGCTGTCCCCGCCTCCGGGCTGGTCACAGTGCGTCTGCAGGTAACTGATAATTTCGGTGGAACTGATGCGCAGGAGGTAACGCTGGGCTCGGCCGCCAGTGGTGGCGGCGGCGGTGGTGCAACTCACCCCCTGGTGCTGCTGACTCTGGGGCTTCTGGCTACTCGGCGCCGGCAGCTTGCCGGGAGGCGTGGCTAGCGATAACCCAGGGCCTGGAGATTGAACAGGCGGGCGTATTCAGCATTCGCCTGCAGTAACTCCGCGTGGGTGCCGTACTCGATGATGCGGCCGTGCTCCAGGACCGCAATCCGGTCTGCCTGGCGCACGGTGGAGAAGCGGTGGGAGATCAGGATCGAGATCCGTCCCACGGTGTGTTCCCGGAAGTAGGCAAACAATTCGGCTTCCGCCGCCGCATCCATGGACGCCGTGGGCTCATCCAGCACCAGCACATCCGCCGACGTCCGCATGAACGCCCGGGACAGCGCGACTTTCTGCCACTGCCCCGTCGAGAGTTCCTTGCCACCCTTGAACCAGCTGCCGAGCTGCGTGCCGAAGCCCCGCTCCAGCGTGCGGATGAAAGGCAGTGCCATGCCCTTGCGGGCGGATTCTTCCCAGCGACTCTCGTCGGTATAGCCCTCAATGTCCCCGGCGCCGATGTTCTCGCCCACGGTGAACTGGTAGCGATTGAAGTCCTGGAAAATCACCGCGATCTGCCGCCGCAGGGCGTCCCGCTCCCACTCCCTGACATCCAGGCCGTGCAGGAGTATCCGCCCAGAGGTGGGCTGATAAAGCCCGCATAAAAGCTTGATAAGTGTCGATTTACCAGCCCCATTCTCCCCCACCAAGGCGAGACTCTCGCCCGGTCTGATGTGCAGGTTGATCGCGCTGAGGGCGGGTTCGCGCGCGCCCGGGTAACTGAAAGACACCGCGTCGAAGCGCACGCCGTCCGCCGGGTTGGGACCCCGAGGCGCATCCCCGGACTGAAACGCCGGCGCCTGCTCCAGGAACTCGTAGAGGTTGCTGAGGTAGAGATTGTCCTCGTACATGCCGCCGATGGACGCCAGACTCGCAGCGACCGCCGCCTGGCCCTGCTTGAAGAGCATGAGGTACATCGTCATCTCACCCAGGGAGATGCCGCCCTTGACGGCGGTGACCGCAATCCAGCCGTAGGCCGAGTACAGGGCCGCCGTGCTGAACAGGGTCAGTGACAGGCCCCAGGTTTCCCGCCGCATCGTCAGGGCGCGGTCCTCGCCGTAAAGCTTCTGGAAGATCGCCTTGTAGCGGCCCAGGAGCATCGGTCCCAGCTGAAACAGCTGCACCTCCTTGGCGTTGTCTTCCCGGGCCAGCACGGTTTCCAGATAGAGCTGCAGGCGGGACTCGGGCGCACGCATCCGGAACAGGCGGAACGCATCACCGGAGAATTTGGTTTCCGCCACGAAGGCCGGCAGGCCGGCCAGGACGAGCAGCGCCATAGCCCAGGGTGAGAATCCGGCCAGCAGTACCGAGAAGCTGAACAGCGCCACAAGCTGCTGGAACAAGGAGAAGTTGCGCATGACCAGGCTGAGCGGGCGGCTGGAGGCCTCCCGGCGGGCCCGGGTGAGTTTGTCGTAGAACTCCGCATCTTCGAACTGGGTGAGATCCAGGGTCAGCGCCTTCTCCAGGATCATCTCGTTAACCCGCTGGCCCAGCTGCGCCCGGAGCAGTGACTGACACGCGGCGATGCCCCGCTGGGCCGCGCCCAGGAGGCCGATAATCCCCGCCTCTGCCACCACCAGTTTCAGCACGGGAACGTAATCCGGGGCACCACCCGCGGTGCCCACGGCCATCTGGGCCACGATGGCGTCGATCACCAGCTTGCCGATCCAGGCCGCGGCCGCGGGCAGCATGCCTGCCGCCAGGGTAAAAAAGGTCAGCAGGACGGTCAGCTGGCGGTTAGTTGACCAGACCAGCGTCAACGCCCGGCGACTGAAACGAAGCACACCGAAATTCAGGCCCAGTCGACCAAGGACGCCCGGCAAAGGATTGGCCGGCGTTGCCTTGGGACGGGCAGCGTGGGGAGGGGAAGCGTTCAAGACCCGGCAGTATAATCCGGACGGATGGGAGGGCCTGAAACGACGCGCTTTGCACCGAGTCCCACCGGGCCCCTGCATCTGGGTCACGCCTACGCCGCTCTGCTGGCACACCAGGCCGCCCGGGAAACCGGTGGCCGCTTTCTGCTGCGGATCGAGGATCTGGATCGGGGACGCTGCTCGACGCTCTGCGAGGACCGGATCTTTGAAGATCTCAATTGGCTGGGCACCCACTGGGATGCTCCGGTCTGCCGCCAGTCAAAGCGATTGCCCCTCTACCGGACAGCCCTTGACTGCCTGACGGACCGTGGCCTGGTCTATCCGTGCTTCTGTACGCGAGGCGCCATCGCCAGGGAAATCAAGGGCCTCGCTGGGGCTCCTCAGGGACCGGACGGGCCGCTGTACCCCGGAACGTGCCGATACTTGAGCCACCACGAGCGGGAAGCCCGCCTGGCCGAGGGCGCAGCCCACGCGCTGCGGCTGGATATCGGCCTCGCGGTTGCGCAGTTGCCGGTTGGTGAACTGTGCTTTGAAGAAACGGGTCAGGGACCGGCGGGGGAAACCGGGCGCATCGCCGCGCAGCCTGCCCTGCTCGGCGATCTGGTACTTGGCCGCAAGGACCTGGGAGTGAGCTATCACCTTGCCGTGGTGGTGGACGACGCGGACCAGGGCGTCTCGCTGGTGACCCGAGGCAATGATTTATTTTCGGCAGCCCACGTGCAGCGGCTACTGCAGGCCCTGCTGGGCCTCCCTGTGCCCCGCTATCGGCACCACCCCCTGATCCGGAACGCGGCAGGCCAACGCCTCGCCAAGCGGGATCAGGCCCAGGCCCTGGCGGCGCTCCGGGAGTCCGGGGTGACCCCTGCAGAAATTCGCCGCCAGTTAGGAGTGGGATAGCATGGCAGCAATGGAAACCTCAAATCTCACGCCGCGCCAGTACTGGGCCCAGGTCCGGGCGAACCCCACCCGGGCCCGCTTCGGCTTCGGCACCAAGGCCGCGCTGATTAACATCGACCTGCAGCGTGCCTACACTGATGTAGAGACGTTCTCCACGGCCTACGAG
Source organism: Arsukibacterium tuosuense (assembly GCA_945872065.1). Classification (GTDB taxonomy): domain Bacteria; phylum Pseudomonadota; class Gammaproteobacteria; order Steroidobacterales; genus SHZI01. Next base: position 40,845 of record CAMBYH010000007.1, on the reverse strand, counting down.
ACGGATCCGCGCCAGCTGGAGTACATCAATACCCTGGCAGTGCTTGCCCGCCAGCGAAACTGGCCGGTGATCTGGACCTACATCGCGTACCTGCCGGACGGGTCAGATGCGGGTCTCTGGGGCACGCGGACCAACACAGTCGATTCCCTGCAGAACATCAAGGAGGGTTCGGACCGGGCAGCGCTTGATCCCCGGCTGGTCATCGACAGGCAGCGGGACGCCGTCTTCAACAAGCGCATGGCCAGCGTGTTTCACGAGACGCCAGTCTCCTCGCTGCTCAACTGGCACCGGGTGGACACGGTCATCCTGACTGGCGGCAGCACCTCCGGCTGCGTGCGGGCGAGTGCGGTGGATGCGCTGTCCCGCAATTTCCGCGTGATCGTTCCAGAAGAGTGCGTGGCCGACAGGCACGAGATTCCTCACTTTGCGAATCTGTGCGACCTGATGCTCAAGTACGCCGATGTGGAACCCTGGACGGTAGTGAGGGACTGGCTGGCCAGATAACCCTCAGCGGGGATCGGGCTTGAGGGCGCTGAATCCCGTGCGCCAGGCCTCCCGGGGCGCCTTGTCGTCCTCGATGACCTCAAAGGTCCTGTCCAGTGCGTCCGGGTTGTCCAGGGTCGCGATCATCACGGCAGCCACGTCGGCCCGCGCGATACGCCCCGAGCCCTCGTCGCCCTGCTGCAGGACCAGCCCGGTCTGACCGCCCGGGTCGTCCGTGAGCCCACCCGGGCGAACTATGGTGTACGGAACGCCGCTGGCCCTGAGGTGAGCTTCCCCTTTCGCCTTCCACTTCAGGGCATCGCCTGAGAGCAGATTGAGCATCATGCCCAGCAGCCCACCGCCACTGCCAACGCCCATGGAAGACTCCAGGACGAGCTGGCGCACGCCGGCAGTGCGGGCTGCATCAGTCAGATTCTTCACGCCGCCGAAGTCGACGAACTCGGGGCTGTTGGGTCCGGAGCGCTCGGTGCCGCCGATCGCCACGAGCACGAGACTGACGCCTGAGAGCGCGGGCGCCAGCGTCTCGGGGCGGGTTACGTCGCCTGCCACCCAGAGGTAGTCCTTGCTGACGTTCCTGCGGGCGGCCTCCACATCCCTGGCCATGAGCCGCAGGGCATAGCGGGGATCCTTGCGCAGTTGCTCCAGGAGCAGCCGGCCCGTTCTCCCGGTCGCGCCCGCGACCAGGACCACAGCGGGGCCACTGGCCTGGGGCTTCGTCAGTTCGCCGGTCAGGGTGTGTCCGGATGGCACTGGTTGCGCCACTGATTGAGCTAGGGCGATTGATCCCAGCGCAGTCGATAACGCGAGCGTAGTTACGCGAAGCACCTGTTGCCAACCCGTCATTTGCGCGGCTCCCCTTTACCCGTCAGACGGCCCAGCAGACGGGCAAACCGCTGCTGGTCGAAGGCCGTGTCGTCATCCAGCACCGCAAAGAGTGCGGCGATATCTGCCGCCTGACGCGGGCTTGTGCCTGTGTCCCCGAGGAGCACGACAGCCGCCATCGCCGCCTGCTCCGCCGTGGCGTAGTCGGGGTACGCCCCGCTACCCGAGGCCTTGAGGATCGCCGCCAGCATGGCCTGCCTGTCCGCAGCCCGGATTGGCGACTGTGCAAGCAGAGGGACGAGGGAAACAAGCTGTTTCCGCAAGGCAGCTGCTGCCTCTGGCACCGCACCCCGGTCTTCATTAGCGGCCCTCTGGAGTGCTGCCACTTGCTCCGCCAGGGCCGTCGCCTCTCCGGAATACTGCACGCGAAGTGCGGTGACCAGCAGACGCAACGCGCTGTCATTCAGTCGCAGCGCCCCCGGCGGCCCACCCGAAACGACAGCATTCGGCAGCGGCTCGGACCTGTCTCCATCCGGACGCCCCATGCTCCGGTGACAGGAATAGCAGTTGAACGCGGAGAACTCGGGGAGCGCAGCGCCGCCGACACCGGCCTGCAGCTGGTCCACACTGGCCAGGCTCGCCACGGCCAACCCGGTCAGCCAGACCTGTGTGGCCCCTTCCTCGGCTCTTCGGGCGTTGTCCTCCGCAGAGCGCCGGTAGTGTTCCCGGCCGCCACTGGTCCGCCACAACTCGGAGAAGGTATCCAGTTCGAAGCTCAGGCGGGGATGACCAGCCGCCAGCATGGTGTGGTTCGCAAGGCGATCCCCGCTCCCCACATGGCAGCCTATACACAGGGCCCCGCGCTCTGCAGGTTCGTTCAGCGCCCGTAGTCCGGCGCGGAGGCTTTGCTCGTGGGTGGCGGGAGTGCCGTCATCATGGGTGGCCAGCCAGCCGCTGGCAGGGCCATGGCAGGCCTCGCAGCCAATCCCGTCGTCCTGCTGGAAGCGTGCCCCGCGCGCGGCGGCCGGGACGACTTCCGAATGGCAGGCCAGGCAGGCCGGAGCGCGCTCTGCCGGGCCCAGTCCCAGCCGCCGGGCCATGACTGCGGAGCGCTCGTTCTGCAGAGTGCGAAACGCTCCGGCGTGAGGGTCGAACTCCGACCAGGTGACGTACTCGTTCTGCAACACGGAACTGCCGGCCAGTGGCCGGGCAGCTCCGTGGCAGGTCGTCGAGGCACAGCTGGCAACACCTTCGTGACGGGGCGGCGATGGGGTCGCTGCCGTAACGGAAGTCCACGACGCGAGCACCGCGAGTGCCACAGGAGCCAGCAGACACCGGCGGGGACGGGCGATTGGGGTCATGCCCCGAGTATAGCTGCGGCTCCTAGCGGAAGACTGCGAGGTGATCCCGAATGAACTGCTCCAGGCTGAGCGGTGGCCGGCCCAGGAGGCGGGCAATGGTCCCAGTGGTGTGATCGATAACCCCGGCCGCAATGGCTTTAAACTCCTTGCAGACCCCATCGATGCGCCAGGGGGCCAGATTTATCGCAGCAAGGCGTGTCCGGAGTTCTTCCGGTGGCTGGTCGACGTAGCGAATCTCCCGCCCGAGCACGAGAGAGAAGCGTGCAGCGACCTGCTCCAGGGTCAGGAGCTCGGGGCCGGTCAGGTCATAGCTCTGGTTCGCGTGCCCCGGTTCAGTCAGTACCCGAAGAATTACCGCACCTACATCCCGAAGGTCAGTCGGGGCAATCGTGCCCTTCCCCGCCGGCATGGAGATCACCTGTTGCTCCCGGATTCTGGGCGCTGAGGTCAGGAAGGTCTGGGTGAAGAACGTCGGGCGAATCATGGTCCAGTTCATGCCCGAGTCACGGATGTATTGTTCCGATGCCAGATGCACCTGCGTAAAGGGGGTCGTGGACCCAGGAACTGACTCCAGAGACGACAGCTTGATCAGGTGCTGAACCCCCGCCCGCGCCGCCTGCTCCGTAAAGCGTTTCTCCAGTTTGAGCTGGTCCTCGCCATTCGGCATGACCAGCAGCGCACGCTCCACACCCTGCAGAGCCTGGGCCAGTACCGCGTCATCAGCTACATCGCCAACGACGACCTCCGCCGGCCTGAATTGGAGCGCGTCCGCCTTGGCCCGGTTACGGATGAGCGCGCGAAATGGCACCCTGGCCGCAGCGAGCAGCCGGGCAACTTCTCCACCAGTTTTGCCGGTGACGCCAGTAACCAGAATCATTTACCAGGGCTTTCGGGTCAGTTGTGCGGGCCACTTTGCCAGGATCCGGCTCGTGATGTCGTCGCTCGCCGCCTGGTCAAATAAATTCCGGTTCAGGGCGGGGAACTCCTTCGGACCGCCCTCCTCCGGCCACTGCATCGTCGCGTCGATGGCGATCTTGCTGGTGACTTTGCCGTCGGGTGAGCTGGGCTCGAAAAACGATGCGGGCTTGGACGCGTAGATCTCGCTGGCCTTCGCGGGCTGCCAGCGGCTGCCCAGCGCCAGCAGCATTTCGGACTGATTCATGATGTCCAGATCGTCGTCCACGACCACCACGATCTTGGCGATCAATGCACGCTCAACGACGGCCTTGGCAATCTCCAGACCCTGACCCGGACGATCCTTCTTGATGCTGACGAAGGTAATGCCCTTGGTGTCGTCGTGATAGTACAAGCCGGTGATCTGCGGGAAGCGCTGCTTCCACAGGACATCCGAGTAAGCGTCCATGGGCGCCCGGACAAAGCCGCCGCCGATACTCGTGAAGGAGTTCATGAGTATCGGGTTTTTCCGGTGGGTCACCCTAAGGACGTTGAAGAGGAAGCGGTCTGTGTTCCGGTCACCAAGATAGCCGTAGGTCTCGTGATACGGTCCCTCCGGCACAAGCTGGGTCAGATCGATTTCGCCCTCGATGACCATCTCCGACCAGGCAGGGATCAGCAGGTCACTGAGGTCGCACTTCACCACCTCCAGAGGCTTGCCCCGCAGGCCACCGATATAAGCCAGCTCGTCCACGGGCTTCCGCGGCGTAATGGGCACCCGGGAGCCGCTGACCATCCAGGTCACCGGGTCCTGCCCGAGGATCAGCGCGATGCGCATCGTCTTCTCGCCCCGCTCCTTCGCCCGGAGAAACATCCGGTTGCCAGTCTGGTTGGGCTCCGAATTCAGGTGTATCAGGCGCGGTCCGAGTATCTGGCACCGGTAAGTACCGATGTTCTGCTTCCACTCCGGGTCGGCCGAGACCGTCGAGGCGGTGTTGATGTAGCGGCCCGCATCCCCGGGATTGCCCTGGATGAAGGCAAACGATTCCAGATCAATGGCGTCGCCCTCGAGAACGATCTCCTTGCAAGCGGCCTTGTCTCTCGGTACTTCAATGGGGGCTATCTGGGGATAGTCTCCCTTGTTGGCCTCGAGCAGCTTCACCATGTGCCGCAGGCCGATGCGATAGGAGTTTCTGGGCTCAACCAGATCCGGCTCCAGACCCCAGACGATCGCTTCCTGGTGATAGTGGCTCTGGTAGTTGCCCACCACCGTACCCCGGGTCCATTTGCCATTGATGCGGATGTTCTCGAACAGGACCACCGGGGCACCGTAGATGCCGAACTGGTCGGTGAGGTGGTACATGATCGCCGTGGCTTCCCAGGCGTCCTGGTCCACATCCTTGAAGCGCGTGAGCAGGCCCCAGTCTTCCATCGCCGCGAGGTAGTCGCGAATGCTGTCAAAGGGGGGCACCGCCGAGGGACGCTTGGGCCGCTGTATGCCTGCCGGTCGGTCGATGCTGGCCTGGGCAGGTGGAGCGAGAACAAGTCCGGCAGCGGCCACGACGCCCGCCGTAGCGAGGACCTCCCGGCGGGACAGTGCCGGGGTCAACTGCCCGGGATCATCACTCTTCATGCCATCAATCCTTTACCAGCCTGGTCCCCGGAGTGTACGTGGCAAGGTAGCGCACAAGGCGCTCTCTGAGCCCCCAGGACCGGCCAGCGGACGGGCGCGCCTCAGCGCATGTTGTAGTCCCGCCAGACGGCGATCTTCCCGTTGCGGACGATAAACATGCCGGCGATGTGCGGGTGATTATCGAACTTGCTGTTGTGGGCGTAGAAGTGGTCGATGCGCTCATTGACGACCATGGGGCCGATCACCTGGGACCGTACCACCACCCAGTCGACGGCCTTCAGCTTCGTCAGAAACGGTCCCATCTGCTCGATAAAGGCCTCGTTGGTCGTAATGACTGGCCCCCCTTCCCACACCATGTACTCGAAGGGCTGGGCAAAGTAGGTCGTCAGCAGCGCTGCATCCCGCTTGGCCCAGTCCTGGCAGAAGCGGTTGACGAGGTCTTCGTTGGCTTGTTCATCCGGGGTCGGTGGCACGTTGGGTCCTTCCTGGAGGGTGATGGATTCAGTGCACGGATCACGCTCAGGGCGGCAGTGTAATGGACTTGGCGGAGTCTAGAGCCAGCCCCGACATTGCGCTGCGCTGCATTGGCAGGGCAGCTGCCCGTCGTGATGGCTCAGGCCGTAGTCCACAGTCAGTTCCTCTCCGGCGCGAATCCTGCGCAGGGCGTAGAACTCCGCCCGATCCTGCGTCAAGCGCGTAAAGGTATTCGGCGCACAAGAGTGATTGATGTACCGGAACCCCCGCCCGGTGGCCGTGGCATCGATTGCCTTGCGGTCGAGTTCGATGATGGCGACTACTCTGCGGCCCTTCGCCCGCCGGCGCGCCTCCCGGATGGTGATCACCTCGCCCTCAAACTCACCGATCTTGGCCCGGGCAGCAACTGCAGTGCCTGCGAAGAGCCCCCGACCTGTAATTCTGCTTGGCCCTACAACGAGCTTGTCGTAGATCGGGGATGAATAGATGATGCGTTCCACAGCAGCACATGCTAATTGAGGTCCGGGTGTGGAGTCGATCATTGCGGTAAAGGGACTGACCAAGACCTACGCCTCCGGCTTCCAGGCTCTCAGGAACATCGACCTGGATATCCACCGCGGCGAGATCTTTGCGCTCCTCGGGCCTAACGGAGCGGGCAAGACGACACTCATCAACATCATCTGCGGCATCGTCAGGCCAACGGCGGGGACTGTCCTGGCAGACGGCCACGACGTCGTCAGGGACTTTCGCGCCGCTCGCGCCCGAATTGGACTGGTCCCCCAGGAACTTTCCACCGACATGTTTGAAAAGGTTCAGGCAACGGTCAGTTTCAGTCGCGGCCTGTTTGGCAAGCCACCGGACCCAGCCAGGATCGAGCAGGTTCTGCGGGCGGTGTCACTCTGGGACAAGCGCGACGCGAAGATCATGACACTCTCTGGCGGCATGAAGCGCCGGGTAATGATTGCCAAGGCCCTCGCCCATGATCCCGACATCCTTTTTCTGGATGAACCGACGGCCGGAGTCGACGTGGAGTTGCGACGGGACATGTGGGCCATGGTGCGCGGCCTGCGTGCGAGCGGCGTGACCATCATCCTTACGACCCACTACATCGAGGAGGCCGAGGAGATGGCCGACCGGGTCGGGGTGATCAGCAAGGGCGAGATCATCCTGGTGGAAGAAAAGGCGACCCTCATGCGGAAGCTGGGCAAGAAGCAGTTGCGTATCCAGCTTCTCGCGCCCTTGTCGGCCATACCTGTCGCGCTGGCCACTTATCCCCTTGAGCTTGCCGGGAACGGCTGCGAACTCGTCTATACCTTCGACACCCAGGCCGAAGGCAGCGGTATTGCCGCGCTACTGCGCCAGTTGAACGAGGCGGGCATCGACTTCCGGGACCTCCACTCCAGCGAGAGTTCCCTGGAGGACATCTTCGTCAGCCTGGTGAGCGCCCGGGCATGAACCTGCACGCCATCAGGGCCATATACGGTTTCGAGCTGTCACGCTGGTTCCGCACCCTGGGCCAGAGCATCATTTCCCCCGTCATTTCGACCTCGCTGTATTTCGTTGTCTTCGGCGCGGCCATAGGCTCCCGGATGGGCAGCATCGATGGGGTGAGCTACGGGGCGTTCATCATTCCGGGCCTGGTCATGCTGAACCTGCTGAATGAAAGCATCTCCAATGCTTCCTTCGGCATCTACATGCCAAAGTTCTCGGGGACAATCTATGAGGTACTGTCCGCGCCGGTTTCTGCTGCAGAAGTAGTCCTTGGCTACGTGGGTGCCGCAGCCACCAAATCAGTGCTGCTCGGGCTGCTGATCCTGGTCACTGCCCGGCTGTTTGTGCCCTACGAGATCGCGCACCCGTTCATGATGTTCGGGTTCCTGGTGCTGACGGCGATTACGTTCAGCCTCTTTGGCTTCATCATTGGTATCTGGGCCAACGGTTTCGAGAAGCTGCAGATCATTCCACTCATGATCATCACGCCGCTGACGTTTCTCGGCGGCAGCTTCTACTCGATCAGCATGCTGCCGCCCGTCTGGCAGACCATCGCCCTGTTCAACCCGGTCGTATACCTGATCAGTGGCTTCCGCTGGAGCTTCTACGGGGTGGCTGACATCGGTGCCGGGGTCAGTCTGGTCATGATCTTGGCTTTTCTGATCGTCTGCCTGACCCTGGTCTGGTGGATCTTCAGGACGGGCTATCGGCTGAAAAGCTGAGGAGCTGTGCCCGCACCAGGGTAAAAATCTGGCGATAGGCGCGCCCCTGGCGTGGGACACCGCTTCCGGACTCAGCCCCGGATTCCCGGGCTAGCGTTGCCTCCTTGCGGGCCTGGCGAACCAGGGCGCGGAGCTGCTGTGCGTCCGCAGCCGGGAATTCCTGCAGCCACTGCCCGAACTGGCCGTCGTCGGCGATCAGTGCGTCGCGCCAGCATTCGGCCCGGTGCAACAGAAGGGTGTCCTGGGCAGACTGGCTGTGCTGGAGCCGCAGCGCCGCAGCCACGGCCTCCAGAGCTTCGGCATCCAGACGGTGCATGAGCTTGCCGATGTACTGCTTCTGGCGGCGCTTGCCCTCGAAGTTGGTAATGCGCTTGGCGAGCAGGATGGCGTCCTGCAGCGTCTCCGGGAGCGGGAGGGCCACAAACAGATCCTCCCGGAGAGTCAGCAGGTCTTCTCCGAGTTTCTGTAGTGCTCCGCTGGCAGTTTTCAGCTCGGTACGACTGGGGGCATCGGTACCCTTCTGTTCGGTCCGGAACTGCTGGTCCAGGTCGCTGCCCGCGGCGACAAACTCACCCTCGACGTAATAGCCCTTGCGGGATTTCCGGGACATGAATTCCGTCTAGCGACTACCAAAATAGGCGCGAAGAGTTGCGCCGTAGAGCTTTGTCTCGCCACTGATGGACCCGCCAATACCCACAGCAAGCCAGTCCGTGATGCTGTAGAGCGCTCCAAACTGTACGGCGAGATTTTGGCTGGGGTCTGGCTTGGCATCGCCGGTTTCGCCCGCCGCCTTAAACCTCAGGCTACCGAGGCCCTGGTAGCTGAGGCCACCATTGATCTCGAGGGACGGCGTCGCCATACCCCGCACACCGGCCTCGAGTCGATAACCGCCGTCGCTCGACGAGCCACCGCCGTCCACATCGGCATCAGTGTCCACATAGGCCGCACGCGCGACTACATCGATGGCATCGGTTACCCCGTAGTTGATGCCAGCGCCCACATCCAGCTGTGTGAAATCGACGTCGGTGTTCAGGATATCCGGATCACTGCTCCGCACATCGATAGTGGAGCCACCGTAGCTGGCGAATACGTGGAACAGGTCTGTAACGGCGTAGGAAGCACCACCAAAGAAACCATCCCCATCGGGACTGTCATCACCAGGAATACCCGTCCCTGACTTCTCGCTGTACTGCCAGCCACCTTCAGCATAGGTGTAGCGGGGACCGCCATCAGCGAGCGCGGCCTGACCACTGAGGAGGCCAGCGGCCGCAACCAGAGAAAGGCAGGTAAGAGTCTTTTGCGCAGTCATCAGAACCCCCGGGGGCAATTAAGGACAATTCAACGTCGTGAAGAGTAATCCACGACCCTGCCGTTATTCTAGTCTGCCTGCGCCGTCTGGCACCATCGGCAGCCACTTCCTGACCTGCACGACCTCCGCCCTCAGGATGAGGGACCCGGGAGCGCCGCGTCCCCGGTGCACACCACGCGATTCGCGCGCCTGCCCTTGCGGAAACTGAAGATATGGACCTGCCGGCCTCGCAGACGGGAATGTACAGCTCGGCCTTGCCATCGCTACCCGGCCGGTCATAGCGCCACGCGAGGCCACCAATGGTGGAAATCACCTCACCCTTGGGGTCCCGGGCAATGGTCTGCGTGGTGTTCGGGCCATAGTGGTCATTGATGTCGAAAATGGTCACAGACTCGTATCGCCAGTCGTCCTTGTTCTGGCTCACTGGCCTGAGGACCCAGACCCGGGCGACTTCGTCGCCCCCGACCACAATCCAGGGTCTGGTCCGCGACTCCAGTCGCCGTTCCGGCCAGAAAGCAATGGCACGATTCGGCGCCAGCCTGCCCGGTCCCCGCACCGGCTTGGGAAAGGTGGGATGCGGCCGGATGTTGTCCTTGAGGACGTGGGTGGTCCAGTCGTCGTCGAACAACCTCCCGCTGGCGGGTTGCTGCAGGGCAATCACGCGACCGGGAATCGCATCCCGGGTGACGTCGAAGCAGCCGTCACCCTGGTGATTGCTGGTGAGGATCTCAAGGTGCCCGTCGCCATTCAGATCCTCCGGTTCAACGGCAAAGGGCCGGCCCTGGCCGGTCATGATCGTCTTGCGCCGGATCGGGCGGCGCTCCGCATCCACGTCTTTCCACTGCCCGCCTGCTGGCGCACCGAACACCGTGATGTGGTCGCTGTTGAAGAAGTGGGAGGCGATGATCTCGGGAACCCCATCTCCGTCGAGGTCGGCCAGCGCCATATTGACTTCGGGGCCGCTGGTCTCCAGCGGTAACCCGACAAGGACCCGGACTTCCCAGGGCACATCGGCCTTGAGCGCCGCCCCGGGATTGCGGCAGTACACCAGCTAACCGACGGGGGCACTGATACTTGAAGGGCATCAGGCTGGCCCGGGCGGTGATGAGGTCCTTCTGCCCGTCCCCGACTTCACCACCACATACTCCCCGCGCTTCGGATCGTCCAGATTGACGAGCGTGATCCGACCCGGCCCCGGGGTGGCCAGGAAACCTCCTGGCACTACCACTGCCTCGAAGGGCACCACCCCATCCGGCACACGGTCGGATTCGTTGGGCCAGACGTGCCTGAAAGGCTCACCAGCCCGGTCCGTGAGGATCTCGACGTCTGTAACGGGGTTGAAAGTCGCCGGATTCAGCCCGGGAAGGTCCGGAATCCAGGCAGCGAGGTCCCGTTCGAAGACGCGGGTGACTTTGTCACCGGCGTCGTCCCGCTCCACGTTGAAGAAACTCGACATCAGCAGCGCGTCCCGGCTTTCCTGACCCTTGGCGGTGGGAAACGCAGCGACGTGCAGAAAGGCAGGATTGAACGGGAGCGTGATCACGCCCTTGCGGTAGAGGGTTACGCAGGCCTCTGCACTCGTCGCCACGTTGGCGGTGGGATTGCTGCACTGTAACTCTCCAGGCCTTCACAGGCATTGAGTCTAGTGCCTCGCCGGGTTGTCCGGCCACTGTTGCGGCGGCGGTCAATCGCCGGCTGATGCGGCAGTCGGCTCTAAGGCCACGCCGGCTTGCGACCCGCGACTCTGTCCCGCAGACGACTCGCAGCCAAACCGATACCCCGGGGAATACCCAGCAGGTGCTCCCGGATAAACGGCGCGATGTTCGTGTGGTTGACGATGCGGACATTCCACGTGACTCCCGCCTCCAGCACCTGGGTGACATGCCACCAGTTCGCGGGCAGAACGAGCCCCTGTCCCGGCCCGACGTCAATGACCCTGGGGCTGGCCTTGCAGGCGTCAGGCCAGCGCTCCGCCCAGTCCGGCTGGAACAGCCGCACTGCCGAGTTGCGCCGCTGATAAGGAAACTGGACGCCTCGCCAGGTGTAGAGGTACTGACCGTCAGCAGGCGGGAACACCGTGAAGCGTTTGCGACCGGACAGCTGCACGAACCCCACGTGCACGTTGCAGTGGTCCACATGGAGTCCCGCAAAGTAGCAGCCGCGGCGGCCCACATAAATCTCCGGCCCACTCCAGCGGTCATAGCGGGGCTCGTCCACCCAGTTCGGACCGAACTCCGGCGGCGGTACCAGGTAGCGCTTCAGGGCCGGCAGGTTGCGATGCACTGACACGTGGGCCAGGTAGGGCAACGGCCGCGGATCATCCTGCAGAAAGCGGTCGATGTACTCACCCAGGGTGGTGAGGCCCGCACGCCGGAACTGGTCGCGATTGGCGGGGCGAATAGTCCAGCTGTAGGTGCCGCCCAGACTCTCCAGCAGCAGATGGCCATAGGTCTGGCGTACCACCTCGAGAAAGGGCTGGGGATGCCGCCAGGCGCTGGCCGCCTCGAAGACGCCAGGCACGTCAGGCACGCGCCAGCGCAGCCCTGCGTCAGGCACGCGCCGCCCCAGCCTGGCGCCGGGGCCACGCAACCGCCAGCCATGCTGCCCAGATGAGCACCGTGTAGAGGTAGACGGGAATGTAGGCCACTGCCATCAGCAGGCCGCAGGCACCGGAGACAAAGCTGAACCCGATGAAACTGCGGGGCAGCTCACCGGTCTTGCGGCCGCACCAGGCGAGTTGCACCGTAAACCAGCCGAGGCCGATCTGGGCGAGTGCGTTTACCCAGATGCGGATTACCGTCGCCGCGGTGTAGGCCACATCCCGCAGCGCGCTGGAGTTGGCGTCCGCCAGCAGGAACAGCGTCTGCCGGCCAATGACGTGGGAAATGCCCACCAGCAGGAACCCGGTACCAGCAAGGAGCGCCGCAGCCATCGCCACCAGCGCAGCCTCGGGCAGTCGTGCCTGGTAGCGGCGCCATGTCGCGAGCCCCAGGACGACCACCGCAAAGCCACTGGCCACATGGCCGATTCCTGACAGCAACCAGGGCCAGGCCCGGCTGGCTGCCTGCAGTTTGGCCAGGTCCGCGTAATCCGCGTAGCTGCCAAAGCCCAGGTAGCGGGGCTCGATCCAGGCGCCGTTGAGGTTGTGCATGGCGAAGGCCGCCGCAATGACGGCAGCGGACCAGGGTGCGAGGCGGTCGAGAGTCATGGCCGGGAGCTTAGCGCACCGGCCCTCAGTCGCGGACGACCCAGGGCAGCAGCTGGTCGTTGAGATACAGCCGCTGCATCTCGCCGGCCTGGAACGGCCGGGAACCCCGCCGGCCAAACACCGCCACCTGGTCCCCGCTTTCGTCGACCGCCCGGTCCCGCTCGAGGGGCCGGGAGAGCGCCAGCGCGGGGGAGCTGGTAGTGCGCCGGGCAATGACCCGGGGCTTTGGCTCCGGGCTGAAGCCGTAGAAGTTTGGCTGGGTGTCGGGCGCGGTCAGCTGCAGCACCTTGAGACCGTCTGCACCGTCGGCAACGTAGGCAAACAGCGAGGCGTTGGTCGAGGCGACGACCACATCCCGCACATCCCGCAGGTTGCCACCGTCGTTAAAGAGCTGGTAGAGCCTCGGTGCTTCCGGTCTCTCCACATCAATGATCGCTAGTCCCTCCGCCCCGGCTGCCACAAAAGCATAGGTGCGGGAGACGAAGATCTTGTGGGCGTCTTTCAGGGGCACGACCGCGCCGGCCACGAGTTGCGCCTGGGCAGGCCGCGTAATGTCGATGACCTTCAGCCCCTCACCATCGGTCACAAACAGATAGCGGAACTGCTGCATGCTGGCTCGCGCGCCAGGCAATGGCACGACCGTCAGCAGCTTTGGCTGCAGTGCCGTGGTCACATCCACCACGGCGACACCCGCGGGCGTGGTGACGTACAGTGTGCTTCCCGCCACCGTCACGTGACGGGCGCCCCGTAGTACTCCGTCCGCATTCCAGGTCAGTGCGCGGCGCAGAAAGTTATTGCGGAACTCACCGTCTGCCAGCGTATTGATATCGACGAGGATCAGACCCTCGACACTATCGGTGATCACCGCGTAGTTGTAGATCGAGGCAAAAGGCTGCTCCAGATTATCCTTCCGCATCAGCTCGCCCTCATTGCGGGGCGGATGCACGGGCTGGGTGGTGGCGAGTGCTACGCAGGTGGCGTCGGCCGTGGCCACGTGGGTGTCCTGCCCCAGCGGCCCGAAAGGTCCCGTCAGGATCTTCTGGCTGAGCCCCTTGTTGGCGATCCCGGCCACGTCGTAGACGCGAAACCCTTTGCCGCGCTCTGCCGTGTAGAGATACTCGCCACGCAACTGCAGGCACTCCGCGGGACCGGACCGGCGGGACTCCATGACCGGCAACACCATGCCCCGCTTCTGATGTGCCGCGTAGAAGTCCGGGTAGGCGTAGCGCTGGAGGTAGCTGCCGATTACTGCCTGGGGCTCCTCCCACTCGGTGACCTGCACCGCGCTGACCGCCCGCTCCTCACCGACCCAGGCGTTAAGCCCGAGAAAATTGATGAACTGGGTCCCCTGCCCCAGCGTCTGGGCGAGGATGGCGTTGTTGTCTCCGGCGGCACTCAGGTGGCAGTCCGAGCACACCTTGGTCTCCGTCTTCCGCTCCGTGTGGGGATAGTGGGGGTTCATGGCCTGGGAGCTGTAGCCCGAGGCGGAGACCGGAGGCTGCTGCACGTAGATGCGCTCACGGTTGGCGTTGGTGGAGGACAGCACCAGAGCGGAGGACGAGCGCACGGGAGAAATCTTGTTGCCCTCGGCGGGACCGCGACGGCCCAGCATGAAGATCTCCTCCCGGGCGACCTGCGGGTTGTAGGTTGCATAGTTGCGGGACGCGCCCCCTTCGGGCCGGTGACGCTCGGTCTTCCAGTTGGCCTCGATGGGCAGGTGGCAGCCGCCGCAACTGGTAGTCCAGGAGGTGTGACAGGTGTAGCACTCCAGTTCGTCGTCGTTGTGGGCGAGCTGGTCCCAGGCCACATCGGTACCGTAACGCTGGGTCTGCGTATCGCGCGACATCAGCTTCGCGCGCGCTGCCTTCTGGTTGTACCCCGCGTTACCGGGCGTGACCGACGCTTTGACGAGGGAGACCTGCCACTCGAGCTCCGGGTCAACAGCCGAGCGCTGGATGAGGACTTCACCCCGCCACTCGAAGCGCTTGCGGCCGTCCGGATTCCGCAGGGTGCTGAGATCGGTGCCAGCAGGTGGCGACGCAGGGCCCGATGTGCGCAGCGTCGGGTAGGCGCGGGTCGTACCGTGGCAATCCTTGCAGTCGATCTCTACGGCCTGAGCCACCTCGGCCATGAGGTGCCCCGTACCGTGGGCATCCTGTGCATAGTGGCAGTCCACACACTGCATACCGGCATCCACGTGCACGGACTGCATGTGTACCGCCTTGCCCCACTTCTGCGGATCGTCAGGGGTGACAAGGGCACCGTCCTTGTCCAGCAGATTGCCCTTCCGGTCACGTTTAAAGACCCCGCGGAAGTTCCAGCCGTGCCCGTGATAGTCGGCGAACTGGGTGTCCTTCAGTTGCGGATTCAGCTCCGAGACGCGGGCGAGGAAGTCCTCGTCGGCCCATTTGCCCCTTGGCGCAGCCCCTTCCGGATTCCTGTCCAGCACCTTGCGCATCTGCTCCGCGTCCGGGTACTGCTGCTCGGCAGGCCACATGGCCGGCGCGTCGGACTCGTAGTCCCACATCGTGTAGCCGAGGAAGGAGTTCATGAACATGTTGGGCTGGTGCATGTGGCAGGTCATGCACTGACTGGTGGGAATGGACCGGGAGAAGGCGTGCCGGATCGGGTGGCCACTCTGGTCCTGGGAAATGGTTGGATCTGTGGTCTGGGTAAGCCCCCGATGGCCTGCAGCTGCGTAGACACTGGCCGAAAACGGATTGCGGTCGTTCGCGTACACCACATGACAGCTGGAGCAGCCCGACGACCGGTAGTCGCCCGGCTGGTCGTTGGTCCCGAGATACCACATCAGCGGGTCGTTCAGCCGGGTCTTGTGGATGTTGAGGACCGGCACAGCGATGCGCGCGCCAGTCCCAGGACCGCGGCTGGACTGTTTCACATCCGGGCGGCCCGGCTCCTCGAGACGCTGCAGCTGGCCGAGTGCATTGGGAATGCCGGTTTCAGGGAACGTGTTGAGCACATTGCGCCCGCCGTCCTCGAAGACCCGGAAGACATCGGCCGGCTGCAGGTTTTCCCACCGGGGCAGCGGGTAAAGCCTGGTCAGCACGCCCCGGTCCTGCGCCTGCTCGGGCGTAAGACCCAGCGTGTCCAGAGGTGCGCTGTTCAGGATGGCTGGTTGCCCCTCCCGGGTGTAGCCCTCGCCGAGGACATAGTTCTTGAGAGGCAGTATCCCGTTGTTATAGGCCGCGCCACCCCAGAACATCGCGTTCGTCGCCATCAGGCTGCGCTCTGCTGCCTCGATCACTGGCAGGTGGCAGCTGCCGCAGGACTCCCGGGCGATCCGGTAGTCCCCGGGGTTGATGAAGCGGATGAACTCGGGGGCTTCCCGGTTCAGCAGCGTGTAGCTGCGGATCGGGTTGGCGCTGCCCTGCTTTGCCCAGGCCTCCGGGTAGCGGGGCAGAATGTGAGCCTGCCTTAGCAATAACTCATAAGGCTCTGTCTTATCGAGGATTACTGATGACCGCCGGACGGCAGCGTCACCGCCATGACAGTCGGCACAGCCCAGCACTACCGCAGGGCTCGCGTGCATCGTCGGCTGGTCCGTCCGGGTGTGACAGTCGAGGCATCCTGCACTCTTGCGGTCCGCCGCTGCAGCGGGCTGGGATTTCGGCGCTGCCGGCGCGCTTACCCAGCCTCGTTCCACAGCCGGCTCTTCCGGCGACGCCTGCGCCACGGTCGCGAGCACTACCAGTAGGAGCGGCTTCAGCCGCGATTCCATCCTCATACTCAGTACGTCAGCACCAGGTTGCCCAGAATCGAGTAGGCTGTTTCATCGCCATACAGCTGCTCGTAACCCTTGCCCGGAATCAGCGCCGCCGCGGATAACCGGAAGACGATGTTCTGAATGGCCAGCGGCCGCCAGGTCAGGGCCAGAGACAAGTCGAGCCCGAGGTGCTCGTCAATTCCACCCTGATTCCGCGCCACTTCCACGGTGGTGGTATCGGCAAACCAGAGCTCATTGGCGTTGCCACTCAGGCGCAATTGCGGCGACAGGTCCAGGTCGGCGCCGAGTCCCAGGAGTACGGTGCCCGGATTACTGAAGTTGGACTGCCCGAATTCCTTGGAGGACCGCAGGGAGTTGAGTATCCCGTTGCGTCCCGACAAGCCCACGCGCCCACCGCCAATCAGCGGCACGGGCTGGCGAATCCAGAAGCTGGTGTCGGCGCCGGCAAACAGAGGGTTCTCAAAGATCGCGTCAAACCCCTCGGCGGTGCCGTCGAAGGGATCGTCATCGCCGCTGGCGTAGAGTGCTGACAGGCGTGGGCGGATCCAGTCGAAGTCCCTGGACACTTCCGCAGCCAGAAAGAAGGCCCGGATGTCGCCACCGGCGGTCGTGAAGGTGCTGCGCGTCTCATCCCCAACCGCCCCATAGGCCGAGATGCTCAGGTTGAACTCATCGAAATGACCATCACCGTTGTAGCCCAGATAGACGACATCGTAGTCCCTGCCCAACTCGATCCCGATCGAAGCTGGCCGCTGAATAAAACCGTTGTCATCGTACTGCACATCGTCGGACTCCCGGTTACGGTTATAGGCCGCAATCACCTGGGACGTGAAGCCTGGAACCGGCAGATCCTGGGCATACAGGTTAGCCACAAAGACGTCGTCACTGCGGATACTCGGTAGCCCGTCCTCAAGAATGGCATTGAGTCCGCTATTGGTGTCCTTGTCGAGGCGCCGGAACCAGGCCAGGTTGTACTGATAGCGGTTGTTCTGCCGGTTCCCGAAGAGCCGGACGCCGACCGGACTGTCGAGGAACAGAAAGCCGCGAAAGTCCGCCGTGAACGGCTGGATACCCACGCGCAGGGAATCGAAATCGTAGTTCGCTGAAACATCCCGGAGATGCCGGTCAACGAAAAGGCCCTGCAGGGCAACCGTGGCATCCCGCCGCGTCGTACTCGCATCGGCGGGCGCCTGCAGGAAGCCCCGCTCTTCGGACCGGGCGTAATTGACGTTGAAGGCCGGAATGATCCGGAACTCCCACTCGGGCGGCATGAAGACGGTGTCCCCTTTGTAAAGGACTCCCTCCAGAAGAATTGTTTCCGCCAGTACCAGCTGCTGACCTTCACCGAGGACATCAAGACTGCCGGGATTCTCCGTGACCGGGCCGCCGACTGGTACGGGAAAGCGCCGCGGTTCCACCACCGTATCGGATATGCCCGTGAGACTCACAAACCAGTCCTTGCCAAAGGCCGGGCGGTCGCCCTTCAGCCAGTTGTTTCCCCGGTAGGGATTCCACAGGTTATTGGCATAGCCCAGCACATCGACCAGGCGCCAGCGATCGGGGTAGGCGGTGTAGGCCGGCGGCACAGCCTCCGGGAGCAGCGGGAGAGCGGCAGGATTGCACGGGGTCGGGACAAAGGGTTGCACTTGTTCGCCAGGGCGGAGCCGGTCCGGATCGACAGGCGTCTCGGCCGGACAGTGCTCCCCTGCCACACCCGCGCCCGCCAGGCACGTCCCGGACAACAGGAAACTGAAAAGAAGAAACCTAGAGCCCACCACAGGCGCTCTGCTCTGTGGAGTCCAGAAACGGGGCCTGGGGACAGTTCACATAGCGCAGCCGCGCACCAGACGGCAGGAGCGTGTCCGAGCGGATGGCCCGGGGTGCATTGCCGGGCGCGCCCAAGCCACCGAGTGCAACCGTGGCCTCGGCCACGCCCAGAAACGCGATCATGTCGTCCTGGTCGACGCCGTCCCCGGAGACCCCCACAGCCCCCACCAGCGTTGCACCCCGATATACCGGCACACCGCCAGGAAAGATCTGCAGACCATTGGCCAGCCCAGCAATGGGAGATACCACGGCGAATCCCGTGTTGAAGCCGCTGATGCCAGTGCAGTTGGGTGGCACGTCCGGTGCGCTGCCGAGCACGAACGCCACGTGCTGAATCACGGCGTTGTAGGCCAGATCCAGTTGCAGGCCCGTGGAAAACGGACTCCAGGCACTGAGGGGCTTGCTGAAGGGGCCGGGTCCCTGCCCGTCGACCCCGTCCGGGTAAAAGGGCCGGGACAGATTGCCGATTGAACGCGCGGAGAAGGCCAGGGCGCCGTCCGTAAAGGCGGCAGGCAGACCGAGAAACGCCTGCGCGGCTGGGAGGTAGGCCGACGGCGAACTGCTCGCCAGCACCACCAGTCCGCCGTCCAGATACACCGCGTCGGGTACCCCCGTCACCGCGGCGTCCGCTACAGCAGATGACAGGAAGGCAGCGCTGCGGGCCTTCTGCAGGGCAACGTCGATGCCAAAGACCGGCGCGTCCCGGCTGCGCACGATGCCAAGAACATTACCCGCTGAATCCACCACGCTGATCGTGACCCGTGCGGCGGTTTCAAGGGGCCGGCGAATCTGCGCTCTGGCCCTGTTCGCTACGCTGAGGGCACTGCTCAGGAGCTCCCGGACCTCGGCGGCGGTGAGTGCCCCCAGCGCCTCGCTGCCAGCCACCGGCGGATAGCGGGGCTGACCCGCATCATCCACCAGCACGAATGCATCCAGGCCCGGAAAGCCTGCCGGGTCGGCCTGCACGCCTGAGTTCGGCTGACCGAAGGCCACGCCAGCCTGGACCGTCGCGGCGGCATAGCCGGGGACGGCGAGAAGTATTCCATCCACACCATTAATGGCGCTGAAGGCGGGAGCGCTGGCGGGCGCGGTGAGCAGGTCGTTGAATCCCGCATCGCTGAAGCGAAAGGTCTTGCCGTCGGCGCTGATCCGGTCGCCACGCCGGTCGCTGGGAGCTGCAAACCCGAAGGTGGCCGCCAGGGCGACCAGTTCGTCCACAGCCGAGTCCTGATCGCTGATGCTCAGATCAAGGCCATAGATGGCGTCTGCGATGACGCCAACGCCGCCGACCGGTGTGCCTGCCTTGTACAGGGGAAAGCCACCGGGGTCAGCGGCCAGACCCAGGGGTGAACGTTTAGGCCCCGCGTCCGCAGGGCCGCCGCCAAAGCGGCCTGCCAGATCAGAGCAGGGCAGCTGGCTGAACTGCACGCCGGACAGAGGCCCACTGGGCGCCAGCAGCTCACCCGGATTGAAATGCTGCTGCACGATCTGACTGGCAGTGCGGGTGCTGAAGGCGTTGCCTTCGCTGGAGAGGTACGCACCCGTAATGGCCTTGGCGATGGCGGCCATGGTGGCGGGCACGATATTCACGCCCTCAAGTCCACCGGTTACGCCGGTGCCCGACGTGATCGTCACGCTCGTGGGCGCACCCGTCATCTGGAAGACGGCGAGCACGTTCCCCACCCGGTCCACCACCGCAATGGTCGAGGGCTGGCCCCGGGCGGCGGCCTCAGCAACGGCCTGACTGATCACCCGCTCCACGTCGGCGCCGGAGAGCAGGCTGCTCGCTGTTGCGCAACTGCCGGCGCAGGGCGCCGGACCTGGCGCCTCGGCACCAGCGGGGGAACCGTCCCCACCGCCCCCGCAACCGGTCAGCACCAGGGCGATGACAACGAGAGTGGCCGGCTTATTCATGGGGCCACGCCCCGCGCCTGCCACAAGGGGTTCTCGTCGCCATGAAAGCCGTGACACAGATTGCAGGTGCTGGTGAGACGGTCCGGAGGAGTGGCGTGGGCGTCACCACCCGCGTGACACTCCCGGCAGGTGGCGATGTCCGGGAGCAGCACATCGGATGCTGCTTTTGAATCCAACGCCCCGTGGCAGCTTTCACAGCTGGTCAGCGCCGTGGAATGGGCAGCATGGTTGAAGGTGGCACCCTTGAGCCACGCGCTCCTGAGTTTGACGGCCTTGACCTGCCATTCGTCAGGCACCTTGGAGATATCCCGCGTCACGTCGTGGCACTGGGCACAGCTGCGGCGCTCAAACAGATCCCGCGTCACCATCGCCGACTGTTCCCGGGCCGTGCGCAGGAGACGCTCCCGCTCTGGTGCAGTCAGCTTCGGCCCGGTGCGCCGGGCAGTGCCGGGAACAGCCAGGGGGTCCGCGTAGGCCTCCAGATAGCGGCGGCTGTAGTAGTCCACCAGAAACCCGGAGATCACTTTGGCGTCGCCGTGGGGCACAGTGCGCTCCGGGTATGCTGGGTCGAAATCCAGCAGGTGACACCCACCGCAGTCGCGCTGCATCTGTACCGGACGAAAGCGCGCGCCGCCGGGCTCGAGGGCGTGGCAGTCCTTGCACCCGAGTACCGTATCGCCCACTGGTGAGCGGATACCGTCCTTCGCCAGGTGGACGTCGTGAGGAAACTTGAGGCCCGATTCGTCCGTAACTGGCACAGCGAAGCCAGGGTGGTCAGCAGCAAAATCCGTCACCCGCGCGGCAATAAGGGTGGCAGGCGCAAGGGCCTTCAGGTCCCGGTGACAGTTGATGCACACAGCCGGATCCTGGCGCACCAGGGTGGCGGGCTCGTGGTGCTCCGCGTGACAGCTGGCGCAGCGCATTTCTGGCGCGGCCGCACCAATCCCAGGGTGCGGCCAGTGCTGATGCAGATTGCTGGCGTGACAGGTGAGGCACGCGTCATTCCGGACCCGCTGGAACAGCTTCTGATGACAGGCGTCACAGCGGGTTCCCAGGACCTCATGCACCCGACTGAGTGGCCCGGGCGACCACCAGTGGTCATCCGGCAACAGACTCGCCCGCAAGCTTTCCTGGATTTGCGGACTGCGCAACCCGGCGGACGGAATGGCCAGGGCCAGCAGGAAGACTCCAAGGAACAACGCCCAGGACCAGCGCCGCTTCCCGAAACCCAGCTCCGCCAGTCGGAGCCTGGGCAAGTCCAGCGCCACGCTCTGGGGCCGGGCGTCCGGGTCCAGCTCGAAGCTGAAGGCCAGTTCGCAACCGGCCGGAGGCGGCAGGATCCGCAGTACATTGGCGCCCAGGGTGACCACATCGCCAGCCCGCAGCCGCGCCTCGCGCTGGAGGGTGCCGTTGACCAGCACACCGCCCGGCACGCGGCTGATCAGGACCGGGTGGCCGTTGCGCAAGATGATCTGGGCATGGGCGAGCGCGACGCGCCGGTCCTTCAGCTGCACAACCTGGTCAGTGGCGCGCCCCAGCGTTACCGACTCGCCGTCGTAGAGCTTGTCCTTCTGCTCGACGGCCCCTGCAGGGCCGGCGCGGAGAAAGCGGATCAGGACACGCACAGGCAACTACCAGTAGATGAAGACTGAGAGGACATGGGCAATCAGCGCAGCCAGCAGCCCGAAGGACAACGGCACGTGCACATAGAGCCAGACTTCTAGCCAGGCCTTGAGCTGCGCGTCCCGCCGGAGCCGGCCGAGCAGAGTTCGCCGGGCACCCACCAGACCGAGCAATTCCTGCAACTGCCGCGACACCCCCCCATCGCTACTGGCGGCGAGGCGCTGGCCCAGCCAGTCGAGAAGCGCCGACTGGTCCGGGTTGGGCAAGGCCTGGTAGAGAACCGTCGCGCCGCCCACTACCGGTAGCAGAATCTGTGAACGATCCTGGCCGGCCAGCAGGGCAAAGGCGGTGCCCCCAAGCAGCGTCCGGTCCCGGTTGGCCAGCAGTGCTTCCCCGAATTCCGGAGGCATCCCGGCCGTCACGCGGAGGCAGCGTGCGTCCAGATCGGCCAGATCACTGAGGAGCTGATCCTTGGTCTGGGAGCCGCGGTTGCTGCTCAGCAAGCGGGGATAGCGCAGATAGACCAGGACCCCGAAAACTCCGCTGGCGACCACGATCCACAGGAGAACGTAGGCCAGCGTGTGGATATTCCAGCCCACCTGGAAACCGGTATGCAGCGTCACCACCACCAGCAGGCTGACGCCCAGGTAGATATGGGCAGAGAGCCAGCCCTGCACAGTCCCCGCCTGGGACGCATAGGCACGCTTGCGGATTCCAAAGGACATGAGCCACAGAATCAGGACCGCGCCGAGGGTGCCCAGGGTGTAGCCCAGCCAGGTGCCCCCGTTGCGCGGAACCCCGGGTGAATCCAGGACGTAAGCGCCAATCGCGGTGGCGCAAACCGCCAGGGCCGCCCACAGGTAGCGGGATCTGCCGTAGGCCAGAACTGACTGGTGCATGGCTCAGCGCGTCGTGTCGTGGATCAGCTGGACGAACTTCTCGGGAGAGATGCGAATTGCGGCTCCGGTCGGACAGGCCCGCACGCAGGCCGGCCCGCCGCCGACATCCCGGCACATATCGCACTTCACGGCTTTCTTGGGGCCCTTGTCGCCCTGGTCAGACCCATGCCTTGCCTGGCCCGGTCCGGGGCCGGCACCAAACAGCAGCCAGTTGAGGAGCCCCGGCTTTTCCGGTGCGGCAGCTGCCATCTGGATCACGCCGTAGGGACAGTTGCGCTCGCAGTTGCCGCAGCCAATGCAGTTGTCACGGATGTAGACCTCGCCGTTAGGCGCCCGACCGATCGCGTCCGGCGGGCAGTCCGTCATGCAGTGGGGATCCTCGCAGTGCCGGCAGGAGGTCGGCACATGGATGTGGGCGAAAGTTGGGCCGGCCTCCCGGTCGAGCCGGGACGTCCCGGCGTGGGTTTCGGCGCAGGCCCGTTCACAGTTGTCACAGCCGATACAGAGCGTCTCGTCGATCAGCAGGACGTCCGTCGCCTCGCCGAGGCCCTGCTGCATGAGGAAGGAAATAAGGTCGCCACTCTCCGGCTGACCCGCCATGCGGGTGTTCTCCGCGAGGCGGCGGCGCACCGTGGCCTGCACCTGATCGCGCAGGGTCGGATTCTTCTCCAGCAACTGATGGAAGGTCGCGGCGTCCAGGCTGACAGTTTCGGTAGTGACAGTCGCCCGTACCGTGGCAGTCCTGCCCGTGCGGCTCACGAGGCCCATTTCCCCCACATAGTTCCCGGCCGCCACGTAGGAAGTAACGACGTCTCGCCCACCAATGTCCCGGGCTACCGCCACGGAGCCGCTCCGTATCAGGTGCAGGCTGTCGGCTTCGTCACCCTCGGTGAAGATCACCTCATCAGGCTTGTAGCGGCGCAGCCTCGCACTGGCAGCGATGGCCTTGAGGTCGTCATAGCTGGCCTCCGGAGCAAAGCTGGTCTGGATGGCCCGGGCAATAAAGTGCTCGTCGATAACCCGGCGCACACCCTCCACCGAACTGATCAGCCGGTTGATCTCCCGGCGCGGCGCTTCGATCAGTACGCAACCCGCACCGGCCCGGGTCGTCGCCGAGCGCCGCCGACCCGACAGCAGACTCATCTCCCCGAAGAACTGGCCCGGCCCGAGCGTCAGCCGGCTCTTGCGCTCCTCGCCCACCTCGATCTCCACGGTGCCGGCCAGGATGGTGAAGAAGCTGTTCGTGTAGTCGTTCTTGAGGAAGATCACCTCGCCCGCTGCGGGCGCGGCAATGCGACTGCCCAGAATCAGCTCCCGGAAGTTCAGCGGGTTGATCGCCGAGTACACGGGTATCCTGGCCTGCATCAGCGCCAGCGTGTCGTCCACGCCAAGGATGAAGGGCAGGACCTGGAACTTGGCGGCCAACAGTGGCTCGTCGGCCGGCTCGATGGTGTGGCCGAGGGCGTACTCAACCGCCTCGTAGCCCTGATTCATGGCCTGCTTGATCAGAGGATAGCCCCCCAGGGCTCCGATCACATAGAGCCCGGGCACGCTGGATTCGTAGCGGGAGGACAGCACCGGCAGGGCGGCCGGCTCCGGGCCGGGAAAGGCGATGCCACATCTCTCCACGAACCGGCGGGGAGGAGTAGCGCCAATGCGCGCGATGATCCGGTCGCACTCGATGCGGGACTCCCCCTGGTCGCCAGCCAGCGTCAGGACATGGCGCCGTCCATCGCTTGCAGGCTCGATGCGTGTGCAGGACGACTTGTAGGCGCACTCAAGGCGCTGGTCCTCGATCGCTTTCATGACCAGCTTGAGGTTGCCCTCCTTCACCCGGTTGAACTCGTCACTGCGATTGACGATCAGCACCCGGTTCTGACGGGCGAGCGCCAGTGCATTCTCGATGGCCGCATCGCCGGCGCCGATGACCACAATGGTCTCGTCCCGGTACTCATCGGGATCGTCCAGTGTGTACTGCACGACCGGCAGGTCCTCACCCGGGACACCGATCCGGCGGGGATTGCCCTGCACGCCGATCGCCAGAATGACCTGTTCCGCCGACACAGCGGTGCCGTCCCTGAGAGTGATGGAGAACTCCGGAGTGGCACCCTGAATACCGGTGACCTCGGCACCGTACCGCACGTTGATCTGCTGCCTGGCCAGGCCCTGTTCCCAGGCCCCCAGGATGGCCTCCCGGGTACCGGCGTCGAACTCCAGATCGCTCCGCAGGGGCAAAGCAGCGGGCTCTGCCATGACGTGCTTGCCCTTCTGGTACCGCTGGATCGTGTTGGCGTGGGCGGGGCTGCCTTCCAGCAGCACATGGGATATGCCCAGCCGGGCGGCGTGCGCGGCAGCACTGAGGCCACCGGGTCCGCCGCCAATAATGGCAATTCTGTAGCGGGTTCCCGTCATGGGGCGACGAATGCCGCCACGCCGTTGACCTGGATCAGTCCCAGATCGTCGTTGAGGTTGAAGGACAGCCCGGCCCCCGCGGGCGCACCGCCCGGGCCGGACGCCGGGCCACTGAAGAAGCCGCTGAACGTGCCGGTGCCAGTGCCCTGGATGGGATTGATCTGCACGCTGTTATAGACACCCTCGAACTGGTGTGCAGGAAGGCCCGCTTGGGCGCCAATCGGACCGAGGCCCGAGGCGATCCAGTTGTTGCCGGCCATGCTGACATCAAGAGTGGTGGCTATCAGGTTATTGGTGAAATCTGCGGTCAGGCTGGCGCTGCCCAGCGTACCAACATTACCGACACCGTCCGTCGGGCTGGTAGCGCCCACCAGCGTATAGGTCACGCTGCCGGTAATGGGCAGCACCGGCGCCACGGCCGCGTTGCCGCTGAGTATCCAGTGGAGGCTCTGCTGGGCGAGGCTGGTGGCCCCGGGAGTCCCGTTCACTGCGACGCTCATGTCCCCGCCAGACCAGCGGCCCCAGCGGAGTAGCGCCACAGGATTGCCTGCGCTTTCCAGGCCGGTGGCAGTCCCGATGGCATAGGCGACTGTCAGGGGTATCGAACCCGTGGGATACACGCCGTCGAAACCCACGAGGTTCCCAACCGCGTCTACCGTGTATGCGCCGGGGAGCAGCACTTCGCCGGAGGCGACGCCCGCCGGTGCCAGCGCGAGATTCGCCACCGACCAGGCCTGATCACGACGCTCCGCGGTCTGGGGCTGGTTGGGCCGGACGCTGCCGGGTGTCAGGTCGATGGTCTCCCCGTCGAAGGTACCCAGGATGGGCTGGTCAACGCCCGCTTCACCGGTTGCCGGTTCCCCGTCCTGGCCAGAAGTATTCTGACTCGCCGGGCCGCGGCGCTCATTCACGCCCGGCAGCCGGACGTTGTTGGCCTTGCCGGTGACGGCGCCGCCAGCGAGTTCAAACTTGCCGGCGCCATCCTGGCCAAACCACGCCGGTGGCAGGTCCAGGGACTCCGGTTCGCCACCGTCAGCGGGGACAAACAGGTTCTGGCCGGCGGTCAGACGGAACTCACGCGCTCCGTACTGGAATACCACCACGCCCTCCTCCACGCCCAGATAGAGCCCGTCCCGAATCACGTCCCCGGGCTTCT
Source organism: Arsukibacterium tuosuense (assembly GCA_945872065.1). Classification (GTDB taxonomy): domain Bacteria; phylum Pseudomonadota; class Gammaproteobacteria; order Steroidobacterales; genus SHZI01. The sequence goes on along the minus strand of CAMBYH010000007.1, from coordinate 14,851 downwards.
GCCCCGGAACATCGCGGCAGTCACCGGCACACCAGACCGCCACGTAGCGCGTGCCACGGATGCCCAGGGTCCCCACCGGGGTCCGCACCGCGTAAGCGGCAGGGTCGTTCTTGCCAATGACCCCCGAGGTGGTGCGAAAGCCACCCTTCAGCAGGCTCGACACCGCCCTCCCGGCGGCATTGGCTGTGGTGGCCTGGACGGGGGCACTGACAGCAGCTGGCAGGGAAAACTCGTCAATGCGAAAGCGCGAACCGCTGCGCAGAGCGATGCGGGCGCCGTCATTCATCAGCAGTTGCGCCCGGGCGTTATCTCCCGTGGCGATGACATCGCCCTGCTCGACCGCATCGCCCGCCCGGGCAACAGCTACCGTCGTGCGTTCGATGCTCACGGGCCCCGAAACGAACAGCACCTTGCCCGCCGAGGCGAAGGCTGTGCTGAATGTAGCGAGGGACAACAGGATGACAGCGAGGAATTTCATGACCAGAGCCTCCTTCAGCGCTTCGACCGGCGCAGGTACACGCCGAGTTCAAGGCGGTCGTATTCGTACAGGGACACCGTGGAGTCGGTGTTGGTAAACCGCAGGGTTGGCACCAGGCTGTAGCCCCGGGCCGGCCAGTCCCGGTACTCCGTGCTCAGAGCCGCCGTCCACTGCCGGTCTTCCCGGTCTTCGCCAAAGAAATCCGGCGGACTGTCGTAGTCGGTGACGAGGTAGCCCGCATCGAAGAACAGGTTGCCCCGGGCGCCCAGCGGCCAGCCGGTGAAGAACCGGCCGCCGAGGCGGTTGTTGCCGTAGGGCGAGTCGTTCTCCGTCGCGGAGTCGGCACCGAACAGGGCCGACACTCCCATCCGGCCACCAGCGGTGCCGAGGCCTGCGCGGACCACCGACAGAGTGCCCAGGTAGCGGTCGACGTCAAGAATCTCGAGATCGTCCTGCTGGTAACGGAGGCTGCCGACCCGCGCCACGGATGCCAGCTCCCAGTTCGGGCCCAGCTGGCGGGCGAGGCCCAGGTCCAGTCCGGCGCTCAAGGCCTGGGGGCTGCCGTCGAGCCAGCTGTAGTACCCGCTTGCCCCGAGGGTCGCACGGGTAGCGCCCCAGCTCTTCTGGCCCGCCGTGCCCAGCGAGACCAGGGCCTGATCGACGAAACGGGCATCCGGATTCAACCGGTAGCTCGCCCGGCCGGCGGAGATCACCACGCCATCCGGCCCGGTGGCCAGAGCGTGCTGGAAGCCACCGGCCAGTTCCACGAAGGTCGAGTCCGTCTCCACGTTGTTCGAGTCGAGATCGACGGGGCCAAAGGTAGTGCTGTCGGTCGAGGCGTTCGCGTTGCTGTCCCAGCCCGAGCCGATCTCGACGTAGGGCAGGAAGCGGCTGCGGCCGCTACCCGTCGGCACCAGGCCCTGATCCATCGCCAGCAGGTAACGGTCGATGACTGCCCGGGTGGCCGGTGGCGGCGACTGGGTCAGCAGGTAATCGAATTGCACCCTGGCCAACCGGTAGTCGCCCAGCTCGAAGCGGGCCCGCGCCAGCTCCATCCGGGCGCCCGCAAAGTCGGGTTCCCGGGCCAGCACCCGCTCCAGGGCGGGAATCGCGTCTGCCTGCCGACCGCTATCGAGAGCGGCAAGACCGTAGAGGTAGTCGAAGTCAGGGCTGCCTGCCGCGTCCAGCTCCAGGGGCGCCAGCAACTCCCAGGCTTCCCGTGCCTGCCCCGCTGCAAGCAGGACCTGGGCCTGCTTCAGCACTCCACCGAAGTCAGTCCCGGCGGACCGGGCGGGTGGCCCGGAAAGCCCCAGGCAGAGTGCGCACAAGACGCCCGAAAGTGCCCGCGTAAATCGGCCCGCGAATTCCAGTCGGGAATCGCCCCTTGCCCGTCGTTTCATTGCGCCCCCCAGCGGCAGGCCTGCTGGCCAGCCCAGACTATGTTAATCCAGAAGAGTGCCCGGCTTGGGCCGGGGGAGCCGAGACCTGCTTCTCAATCTACTTGGTCAGGAAGACATAGACCCCATCCCAGTCCGGTGGCGGCGGAGCCGCGACGAAGTGGGCGATACGCTCCAGATAGAGGGCATACAGTGCCAGCGGCCGGGCAGCCTGGAGGCGTTCGAGGGCCACCCGGGCCGCGGCCCACTGCTGCCCCCGGTACAGCGCGAGCACGGCCGAGAAGGCAGCCACCTCAGCCTGCCCCTCGTCCGGAACCTCCGCGAGGGGGCCCAGGGGTTCGTAAATGGCAACCGGTGCCTGCTTGCCCTTGACCCGCACCAGATCCAGCTCCCGGAACAAGTGGTCGGGCACCGCCGCAGCGGTGGCGGCGCTGACAATGATGTCCACGCCATACTGCTTGGTCAGACCCTCCAGCCGCGAACCGAGATTGACCGTGTCGCCAAGCACCGTATAGGCCATGCGAAAGCGGGAGCCCATGTTGCCCACGTTCATAGCGCCGCTAGAAATACCCACGCCGATGTTCAGCTCCGGCCAGCCCCGGGCGCGGAACTGGGGATGCAGGGCGCGCATGGCCAGCACCATGGCCCGGGCGGACTCCACCGCGTGGCGCGCGTGCCCGGGGTCGCTGAGCGGCGCGCCCCAGAAGGCCATCACCGCATCGCCCATGTACTTGTCGATGGTGCCCCCGTGCTCCTGGATCACGGCGGTGATCGGCGTGAGGAACTCGTTCATCAGCTGCGTGAGTTCTCGCGCCGTCAGGCCTTCGGCAATGGTGGTGAAGCCTCGCACATCGGAGAACAGCACTGACATCTGCCGCGTCTCGCCCTCCAGCGACACCTCCGCCTCGCTGGCATCCAGATCACTGACGACTTCCGGCGGAACGTACTGACTGAACAACCGGGACAAACGGCGCTTGCGCCGGGTCTCGGCAAAGTAGCCGTAGGTCAGCTGGAGCAGTGCCGCCACCACCGTGTAGAACGCGAGGCCACCCACGGGAATCACGCTGCCGGCCCGGACCCAGGCCAGAAAGCCCGCACCGATGGCGAGTCCAGCCAGGGTCAGCGCCAGGGCGAGTCCTGCCGGTGGTGAGAGAACGGGTACCACCAGCGCGGTCAGGACCGCCAGGATCAGGAGTCCGGCCACCTCCAGGAGGGCCGCGTTGTCGGGCCGGTAGGGAAACGACCCATCCAGCAGGCCGGCGATCACATTGGCATGGGTCTCTACGCCGATGTATTCCTGACCCACCGGCGTCGGCCGGATGTCGAGCAAGCCGGGTGCACTGGTGCCGATCAGCACGATGGCCCCCGAGAGAATATCGGCCGGTGCGGTGCCATCCAGTACGTCCACCGCGGACACGTAGGGGAAACTGCCGACGGGGCCGCGGAACGGAATCAGCACGGCGCCGTTCCGGTCGACGGGGGCCCGGCTCGTGCCGAGTTCCACGTGGGTCAGCAGCTCCGGGCTCTCGGCAGCAAAGATGAAGCGCACGGGGGAGTCCGGCCGAGCGAGCCGCGCCACCGCGACGGCCAGGGACGGGTAGAGCTTCCCCTGATAGCTCTGGAACAGCGGGCTGCGCCGCACGATGCCGTCCGCGTCCACCAGGGCGGTGTCGAAGAAACCGCCGGCAACCGCCGACTGCTGCAACCCGGGCAGGTTTCCCGTGTAACCGGCAGGCCGCGCCCAGTCCACTGCCAGGACGCGGGGATCTGCGGCGGCAAAGTGTGGGGGCAGAACACCGATCACCGCGGGCTGGTCCCGGGATACCCGCTGCTTGAAGACAAAGCCAAGGGCCACGTCCCGGGCGATGAGACTCTCGGCGAACGCCTTATCCCAGTCCAGCCGGTCGGCGGCGGCCGTGAGTTCCCGGACGATGGCCGGAACAGCCCCCAGCGGCGACTGGCGCAAGTCCTCGAAAACCCCGGCGACCTCGGCGCCCCCGGGCTCCGGGAAAACCACATCGAAACCCAGGACCCGGACACCGTAGTCGTCGAAGAGCCGATCCACCAGCGTGGCCACCTGACCCCGGGGCCAGGGCCACTGCCCCACCCGGCCCAGGCTCGTCTCGTCGATGTCCACGATGACGATGCGGGGATCGACCGCCCGCGTCAGCGTGGCCCGCACCCGCCAGTCATACAGATAGCTCTCGATCCGGCTGAGCGGCTCGAGCGGGCGCGTGCCCAGTGCGTGGGGAATGAACACGGCCAGCGGCAGGGCGCTGAGGATCAGGCGTACGGCCCACCGCTGCCAACTCCGGCCCGACGATTTTCTGGCTGCTGGCCGCATGACGCCGATTACAGCACACGCAGAACCCAGGCCCTCAGTTCTTGCTCTTGTCCACGATCTTGTTGGCCGCGATCCAGGGCATCATCGTCCGCAGCTGGGCACCAACCGTCTCAATGGGATGTGCCGCGTTGGCGGCCCGGGCCCTGGTCATCTCCGGGTAGCCGGCGGCACCCTCGGCGACGAAGCGCTTCGCGTAGGAGCCGTTCTGAATGTTGGTCAGGGCCTCACGCATCGCCTTGCGGGACTCTGCGTTGATGATCTTCGGACCGGTGACGTACTCGCCGAACTCCGCGTTGTTGGAGATCGAGTAATTCATGTCGGCAATGCCGCCCTGATACATGAGGTCCACGATCAGCTTCAGTTCGTGCAGGCATTCAAAGTACGCCATCTCGGCCGGGTACCCCGCCTCCACCAGGATCTCGAAACCCGCCTTTACCAGCTCGACGCAACCGCCGCAAAGCACCGACTGTTCGCCGAAGAGGTCCGTCTCGCACTCGTCCTTGAAGGTGGTGCCGATGATGCCCGTGCGGCCACCGCCGATGGCAGACGCATAGGAGAGCGCGGTGGCGAGCGCCTTCCCGGAGGCATCCTGGGCCACGGCGACGAGATCGGGGATGCCCCGGCCCGCCTGGAACTCGGAGCGCACCGTGTGTCCCGGGGCCTTCGGCGCGATCATGATCACATCGAGATCGGCCCGGGGCTTGATGGTCTCGAAGTGAATGGCGAAGCCGTGGGCAAAGGCGAGCGTGGCGCCCTTGCGGATATTGGGTTCGATCTCGTTGGTGTAGAGCGCCGCCTGGAACTCGTCGGGCGTGAGGATCATGACGACGTCAGCATCCTTCACCGCGGCGGGCACATCGGCCACCTTGATGCCGTGGGCCTCGACCTTGCGCCGGGACGGCGAGCCAGGCTTCATGCCGACAGTGACTGCCACGCCGGAATCCTGCAGGTTGCCTGCGTGGGCATGACCCTGGGAGCCGTAGCCAATGATCGCGACCTTGCGGCCGCGGATGATCGAGATGTCGCAATCCTTGTCGTAATAGACCTTCATGGCAGGACCTCCGGTTGTGAGGCCGTCACTCTAGCGCCGGCTTTACGTTGCGTAAATCGATATAACTGCAACGTCATATGCCGTTTTATGCAACACTTCCCTCATGGACATGCGGCAACTGCGCCAGTTTGTGCACCTGGCCGAAGGCCTCCACTTTGGCCGGGCCAGCGCGGCTGGTAACATCAGCCCGTCAGCCCTGAGCCGCAGCATCCGGCAGCTGGAGAACGACGTCGGGGCCGTGCTCTTCGACCGGGACAACCGCTCCGTCACTCTGACCCGGCAGGGAGAAACCTTCCTGGCCTGGGCCCGGGACGTGCTGACCGGCTGGGACGTGGTCAGGCACACGGTCCAGGAGCAGTCGGGCGACCTGCAGGGTGAGGTCAGCCTCTACTGCTCGGTGACGGCGAGCTACAGCTTCCTCTTCGAACTTCTGGGCAAACTGCGGCGCGACCATCCCCGCATCGAACTGAAACTGCACACCGGCGATCCGGAGCATGCTATCGCCCGGGTCATGGCGGGCAGCGAGGATATCGCCATCGGTGCGCGACCCGACGTGCTGCCCGCAGGGCTTGCTTTCAAGCCCATCACCCGCTCACGACTCGTGTTTATCGCGGAGGCCGGGAAACCGCGGGCCAGCCCCCGGGAATGGGCAACTACGCCGATGATCCTGCCGGAGAGTGGCCTGGCCCGACAACGCACCGACCACTGGTTCCGGGAACTTGGCGTGCAACCCCGGATCTATGCCCAGGTGGCAGGCAATGAGGCCATCGTCAGCATGGTCAGCCTGGGGTTCGGTGTCGGCGTCGTGCCGGAGATCGTCCTGGAGGCCAGCCCGCTGGCGGGCAAGGTTCGCCAGCTGCAGGTGCGACCGGCCCTGGCGCCCTACGAGGTGGGCCTTTTCACCCTGGAGAAGAAGCTCCGCAGTCCCCTGATACGGGCATTCTGGGCTGCGCGAATCCAGAGCCTTTAGCGCAGGCAGCCAGCCCGCGGGCCACCGGGGTCAAAGCTCCCGGCGGGGGCGGACCCCGACCTGCGGACACCGGGCCGTAAGGAGTGACGGCATGCCACCCCGGCCCCTTACAATGCAAGCCGACACCGCATTCGCAGGAGACCGCCCACGTGCTGGATTTCAGAGGCCTGGTAAAGATTCTTGAAGAGCGCGGCGAGCTGTATCGCATCAGCCGCGCTGTCGAGCCCAAGTTCGAGATGCCGGCCGTCATGGAGCAGATCGAGAAGCAGCGCAAGGCCTTCATCTTCGAGAACGTGAATGGCGCGAAGTTTCCGGTGATCGGCGGCGTGCTCAACCGCATCGAGTGCTACGGCTGGGCTCTCGGTATCCGGCCGGGCGACCCCTTTACAGCCAAGGACATGGACGCCCGTTTCGAAAAAGCCAAGGCCAGCCGCATTGCCCCCAGGGTAGTGACCACCGGCCCGGTCAAGGACGTCGTCTGCACGGGCAGCGAGATAAACCTGGCGGATATTCCCGTGCCCACGGTCTTCGAACTGGACAGCGGCGCCTTCATCACGGCGGCCTGCGGGTTTTCGCGCAACCCCCACACCGGACACCTGAATGTCGGCGTCTATCGCACCCTGATTCTGGGCAAGAACATCGTCGCCGTGAACGCCAGCTCCCTGTCCGACCTCCGGACCTTCTATCAGCATGCCGAGAACAACGGCACTTCCATGCCCATTGCCCTGGCCATCGGTGTGGAGCCTGCTCTCCAGATGGCGGCGGCCTGCAAGCTGCCGGCCGACCAGTCGGAACTGGACGTCGCCGGCGCCCTCCAGGGCAAGGCCATTGATCTCGTGAAATGCGAGACCAGCGACCTGCTGGTCCCCGCGAACGCAGAGATAATCATCGAGGGTCGCGTGGACTTCTCCAGGAAAATCGTCAACACCCTCGGCGAATTTGCCGGGCAGTATGGCCCGGAGACCGCGCCCGTCACCGAGATCACCGCCATCACGCACCGCAAGGACGCCATGTTCTACTCGATCCTGGCGGGGAAGAACCCCGAGCACAACACGCTGGGCTCGATGGCGATCTTCTCGATACAGCGGGGCCTGGCTGGCGCGCTGCGCAGGCAGTTGCCCCAGATCCGGGACATCAACGTGTACCTGGACCCTAAGTTTGGCTCCATGGCACATATTGTCTTTTCCATCGCGAAGAAGAGTGACGCTGAGCCCATGGAGATGATCGATGCGGCCTTCAAGATGGCCGGCGGCTTCTTCCCCGTGAGCCACATTACCAAGCGCATCGTCGTGGTCGACGACGACGTGAACGTTCATGACCTCGAAGACGTCGAGTGGGCCATCTGGACCCGGATCGGCGAGGCAAGCAAGTTCCGGGTCATCCCGAACGTGGAGAGCTGGGAGCTTGAGCGGTGCGCCAAGGAGGGTCGGGGCTCCATGCGGGTCGGCGTGGACGCCACGATGGATATGGAAGACCGGGACAAGCTGCTCCGGCCTGTCATCCCCGGGGCTGGCAAGGTCCAGCTCGCTGATTACCTCAACAAGAAGTCCGCAGCCTGATGATCGATCCCTATATCGCGGTTGCCCTGCAGACCACCGTGCGCCACTGCGCGAAGCGCAGTGAGGTGGAGAAAAACCTCAATCATATCGGGAACATGGTGGACCTGGTCTGCCACATCTGCTCCCTGGAGCTGCCGGTGCGCCTCATCGCGCTCGGGGAAGGCTGCATCCAGGGCTTCGCGGACGAGATCCTGCACCTCTCCTCAGCCGAGTACACGGCAACCATGGCTGCCGAGATACCGGGCTGGGAAACCGAGTTCCTCGGCAACAAGGCAAAGCAGCACGGCATTTACCTGATTGGCCAGCTCAAGGAAAAGCTGCCGGAATATCCGGATCGCTTCTTCAACACGGTCTTCATTCTCGATCCTGCGGGCAAGATCATCTACAAGCACCGGAAGAACGTGGTGCTGTTCGTCGAGCACTCCACCACCCCCCATGACGTGTACGACCAGTGGGTGAAGACCCACGGTGACACGCTGGATGCCTTCTTCCCGGTGGCCAAGACGGAGATCGGCAATATCGGCGGCAGCGTGGGGGTGGAAGGCTCCTTCCCCGAAAGCTACCGGGGCTTCGCCATGAACGGCGCCGAGATTCTCTACCGCGCCTCCCTGCCTGAGCCCTGGGTGTCCCGGGAGATCTGGGATGTGCAGAACCGGGCGCGCGCGGCAGACAACACGGCTTACATGGTGGCTCCAAACTGCGGCGCACTCATCATGCCAGGCAACCCGCCCACCGTTATTGGCGGTGCCCTGGGCGGCAAATCGATGATCGTCGGCTACAAGGGCGAGGTCCTGGCCCAGAGCAGCGTGGTGGACGACTGCTACGTCGCCAGCGAGATCAACATCGAGGCACTGCGGAATTACCGCGAGAAGGCCCGGTTCCAGAACTGGCTGCCCTACCTGCGTACCGAGATCTACCGGAAAATCTATGACCAGACGATCTGGCCGAAGAATCTGCCGACCATGGACGATGCAGGAACCGAAAAGGTGTTTGAAGACTCGGTAAAGGAACTGATCGCCCGCGGGTCATTCACGCCAAAATCCCGGTAGGAGCGGCTTTAGCCGCGACCCCGCCATGCCACCCCGCTCCGAATTCACCCTCGGCTGGAAAGTCCTCGTCGCCGCCATGGTCGGTGTCGCCTGCGGCGCATCGCCCATCCCCTACAACTCCATCGGCTTCCTGCTCGGGCCGCTCCACGAGGAGTTCGGCTGGTCGTTCCGGGACATCAGCCTGGGCCTGACCATCTGCGGTATTGCCGGATCACTGCTGGTGCCGGTGTACGGCTCGTTGAGCGACCGGTACGGGGTCCGACCTGTGGCGCTCTTCTCGCTACTGGCCTTCGGCCTTTCCTTCGCGGCACTGGCCCTGACCCCCGCCTCGCTGATGGGCTACTGGCTCCTGTGGCTGGTGGTCGGCGTCGTGGGCTTCGGTTCCACCCCTGTCACCTGGACCCGGGGCGTCAATCTCTGGTTTTTCCGCCGGCGCGGGCTGGCGCTGGGCATCACGCTGGTTGGCACGAGCCTGACTGCCATCCTCGTGCCACCGCTGGCTGCCTATAGCGTCGAGAATTTCGGCTGGCGCCTGACCTTCCCCATCCTCGCTTTACTGCCCCTGTTCCTCGCCCTGCCCATCGGTCTGTTGCTGTTCCGCGAACCCCGTCCTGAGCAACGCCCCCCGGAACTGACGGTGGACGGCGTGCTGCCCGGCGTGACACTCCGCCAGGCCTTTGGCGGGTATCGCTTCTGGCTGATCTGGCTCTCGATCCTGTGCGTGGCTTTCGCCTATGGGGGTGTTTTCGTCCATCTGGCCCAGTTGCTGATCGGGCACGGATTCACGGTGACGGCCGCCGCTGCGATCGTCAGCACACAGGGCCTCGCCATCCTCGTCGGCCGCGTGGGCACTGGCTACTTGCTGGACCGATTCTGGGCACCCCTGGTCACGTTGCCCTTACTGAGTGCACCAGCAATTGCCTGCTGGCTGCTCGCAGGCGACGGCCTGACCCCGGTTCTGGCCGTGGTATCCGCAGTCATTCTCGGCATCGCAACGGGCGCGGAGACTGATCTCATCGCGTTTCTCGCCGGTCGCTACTTCGGCATGGCCCACTACGGAAAGATTTACGGGATGCTCTACCTGCCCTTCGGGCTGGCATCAGCGGTGTCGCCCGCCGTGTACGGCTGGGTCCGGGATACCACGGGGACCTACGACGCGATGCTCTACGTGGCCATCGGGCTGTTTATCGCCGGGGCAGTAATGCTGCTCGGTCTCGGGAAATATCCCGATTTTCAGGCGGGGCGCAACGCGGCGTTAACTGGCTAGTCGAGATGGTCGGGACTATGCTAGCGCTATGCGCAAGGTTCTCGCCCGTTTGCTGCTTCTCACGGCGGTGATCCTGCAGGGCCTCGCGCCACTCCAGGCTGCGGTTCCTGCAGCAACCACCCACCGCGATTGTGGCCACGGCCACCTCGGAGCTGGCGCTCCTGGTGCAGCTGTGCCTGACGCTGAGGCCTGCTGCCAGTGGGGAGCCGGACAGTCGTGCTGTGAGGCGACCGGCGTGATTGCGCCGGCAATCTCGTCCCTCTCCACTGTCACGCCCAGCGCGCCTCCCGCAGGCCAGACTTTCCAGGCGCCTGCTGCGCTTGCCAGCTACGCTCACGCTCCGCCTACCCGCCCTCCTATCTGGTAACTCTGACCAAACCGCAAGACCGCCCACCGGGCGCGGTCTGCTGCATTTGTCACTGAACTACCTGAGGAGGGCTCATGATGCCCAATACCACCGTACGCACTGCCGTCTTGCTAACCTTGCTGGGCACTGCTGCCTGGACCGCGGCCATCGCCAAACCCATTGCCTTCGCGGGCGGAACGACTCTGATGGGCGAGTACGGCGCCGGGACCATGGAAGAGGTGCAGGGCTTCTACGCGCCCTCGCACCGTTATTCCTTCGGCGGCGGCTATCTCCGGCTCGACAGCGACGTCGATGACACTGTTCTCAATATCACCTATGCCCGGGGAAACTACCTTCTGAAACGCTGGAACATGGCTGCCGCCCAGGCGAATGTGTTCGTCTGGGGTGGCGCAGGCGGTGCAAGCGGCAATGACTTCAGCGGTCAGGTCTTCACCGGCTATGCCGGAGGCCAGGTGGACTATGAGACCCGGCGGGTCTACGGCTCGCTCAAGAGCGACTTCTATGACAGCAGCGAGTTCACGCACCGCATCGACACTCTGCAGCTCGGCGTCGCCCCCTATGCCCACGAATACGACCAGGTCGCGGTCTGGCTCGTCGTTCAGGGTCGGACCTACACTGGCGATCTCTACCGGGGTACGGAGTGGGCGGCACTGTTGCGGGTCTTCAAAGGCAGCATATGGGTGGAAGCCGGGGTTACCGAGGATGGCAACCTGCAATCCATGGTGATGGTGAATTTCTGATTCTGGAGGACCTCCAATGCAAACTTACAGATTCCTGTCGATCCCGGTACTCCTGCTGTTTTCCCTCATGTCTGCGGCAGAGACTGTTGAAGTGACCGTCAATGGCCTGGTTTGTGGATTCTGCGCCCAGGGCATCGAAAAGCGCCTGCGGAAGTTTCCGGCCACCGCGGACGTGCTGGTCAGTCTGGAGCAGCGCCTGGTCGCCGTGGGCCTACGGGAAGGCGCCACAATATCCGACGCAGAACTGACGGACGCACTCGAAGGTGCGGGATATGCCGTGATGGACATCCGGCACACGGAGACGCCCATCGCCACTCTCCGGGAGCAGGTCAAGGCAGCAGGCAAGTGATCGAACCCCTCCGCCGGAATGTCTGGCTGTCCGTCGGCGCACTATGCACCAGCGTCACCACGCTGGTCTGTTGCGTCCTCCCAGCCGTGCTCGTATCACTGGGCGCCGGTGCGGTAGTGGTCGGACTGGTCACCGCCATCCCCCAGCTCATCTGGCTGAGCGAGCACAAAGGCCTGGTCTTCGGAACAGCGGCAGGGATGCTGGCCATCAGTGGTCTCGCTCTGCGGCAAGCGCGGTACCTGCCGTGCCCGGCCGACCCGGCACTGGCCGAGACCTGTCAGCGTTTGCGCCGTTTCAGCGGCGGGCTGTTTGTTGCCTCCGCCGTCCTGGTAGCGGCCGGGGCGTTCGCTGCCTTTTTGCTGCCGCTTATGACGGCTACCTGAGCATTCAGCGAGCCCAATGCCACCAGTTTGAATGGGATAAAAAAAAGGGCCGGCCCATTCAGAATGAAACAGGCCGGCCCTTACAACTTTGGGATCGCGCCTAAAGGCGCTCCTACGTCGTGGCAAAAAGCCTACTTCGTCTCGCGCTCCATCAGCTTCTCGACCAGGCCCGCCGACACCTCGGCGTAGTGACCAAACTCCATCGTGAAGGTGCCGCGACCGCTCGTGGCAGACCGCAGGAAGTTGATGTAGCCAAACATTTCCGCCAGCGGAATGAAGCCCTGCACGAAAGCTGACGGGCCCTTCTGGCCTTGCTCCGTTACCGAACCGCGGCGCCGGTTGAAGTCGCCGATGATCTCGCCGAGATAGTCCGCATCGAGGACCACCTCCACGCGCATGATCGGCTCCAGCAGCTTCGGTTTGCTGGCCTTGTGAGCCTCACGGAACATGGCGCGACCGGCAATCTCGAAGGCCAGCGCGGAACTGTCCACGTCGTGATACTTGCCATCGATCAGACGGGCATTGAAGTCGACTACTTCGTAGCCAGCAATCTGCCCGCGCTTGCACTCGGTGCGGATCGCGTACTCGACGGAGGGAATGAACTCCCGGGGAATGCGTCCGCCAACCACTTCGTCGGAGAACTGCACGCCGCTGCCTGGCAGGCCGGGCTCGAAGATCATCTTGATCTCGGCGTACTGACCGGATCCGCCGGACTGCTTCTTGTGGGTGTAAACGCGCTCCAGCGTTGTACCAAAGGCTTCCCGGAAGCTCACCCGGGGCTTGCCCATGTTAGCTTCCACGCCCAGCTCGGTGCGCATGCGGTCGATGGTCACTTCCAGATGGAGCTCGCCCATCCCCTTGAGGATGGTCTGACCCGTGTCGTGGTCCACTTCAAGTCGCAGGGAAGGATCCGCCTTCACCATCTTGTAGATCGCCGTCGACATCTTGTCCACGTCGGCCCGGGTCTTGGGTTCCACCGAGACGCTGATGACCGGATCCGGGAAACGCATGCGCTCGAGCAGGGCGGGATGCGCCGGATCGCTGAGGGAGTCACCGGTTTCTGTGTCCTTCATCGAGACAAAGGCGCAGATGTCGCCGGCGCGGGCTTCGTCGATGTCCTTGGTGGCATTGGCCTGAACCTCGACGATACGTCCGACCTTCTCCTTCTTGCCCCGCGTGACGTTCAGGAGGGTATCACCCTTCTTGATCGTCCCCGAGTAGATGCGTGCGAAGGTGAGCGTACCGAACTGGTCGTTGATCACCTTGAAGGCGAGGGCGCGGGCCGGGGCCTCATCGCTTACTTCCTGAAGGCCGATCGACTTGCCGTCCTCGTCCACCAGGGCAATGCCGCCGGTCTCACCCGGGTAGGGCAGGTAGTCGACAACGGCGTCCAGCAACTGCTGCACACCCTTGTTCTTGAATGAGGAGCCGCAGAAAACGGGCACCAGCTGGCCGGCGACGGTGCCCTTGCGGATACAGGCCTTGAGGACGGCGGGATCGAACTTGCCGTTCTCAACAAATTCCATGAATGCTTCGTCGTCGAAGGCCAGTGCCGTCTCCAGGGCATCCTGGCGCAGCTTCGGAATGTCGTCGATCCAGACATTGTCCCGGCTGGTCGCAAAGTTGAAGCGGCCCTTCAACTGGTCGAGGGGCACGGTTTCCCACTCGCTGTCCTTGTCGTCGGACGCCCAGATGTAGGCGACCCCGGCGATGAGGTCCGCCATGCCGGTGAACTCCGTATCGCTGCCAAGCGGGACGTGGCAGAGCACGATGTTGGCACCGAGGCGCTCCCGGATACCCTTGACGCAATGGCCGAAGTTCGCACCCATGCGGTCCATCTTGTTGATGTAGCACATGCGGGGCACGTTGTACTGGTTGGCGAGGCGCCAGTTCGTTTCCGTCTGGGGCTCGACGCCGGCGACGCCGTCAAAGACAACTACGGCGCCGTCGAGAACCCGCAGGCTGCGGTTCACTTCGATGGTGAAGTCCACGTGGCCGGGGGTATCGATGACGTTGATCTGGTGCCCCTTCCACTCCGTCGAGACGGCGGCGCTCTGGATCGTGATCCCGCGCTTGCGCTCCTGCTCGAGGTAGTCGGTGGTCGTACTGCCCTTGCCGTCCTTGGTGTCGTGCACCTCGACGATCTGGTGCTTCCGGCCGGTGTAGTAAAGGACACGCTCGGTAGTCGTGGTCTTGCCGGCGTCGATATGGGCCACGATGCCGATGTTGCGATAGAGGGAAAGGTCTTTCTTTCTAGCCATGATCTCGTCTTTTGTGGTGTGATTGGTTAATCCGCCATTCTAGCCTGTCAGGGGATACCGATGGAAACTCCAAGACCCCTCCTCCGCCGCTCCCGGAAGAACAAGATGCTGGGGGGCGTCTGCGGCGGGATAGCCGAGTGGCTGGGCTGGGACCCGACGGCTGTCCGGCTGGCCTATATCCTGCTCTCCATCCTCAGTGCCGCCTTCCCGGGCCTTCTCGTTTACCTGATCCTGTGGCTGGTCACACCCCTGGCTGAGGACTGATTCCTCAAGGGCCGTGGGGGGGCGCCCCGGGGCCTGCCGTGATGTAGCACTGTGACCGCCGACCGCGCCCCTCCCCCCGGACTCAGAGAGAATTCAGGCTCTTAAAGGCCTGCAAGCTCTGGTGGGAGGGCCGCGGCGATGAATGGCATTCTTTGGGCAACACTCTGCACCAGCATCGGTCTGGCGGCACCGGTCCTGTATCGCCTCTGGCGCCAGAGGGCGCTGGACGCCGCTGATTCCCCGCCCGCCCGAACCCGAACCGCCCCTCCGGTGACTACTCAGGTGAAGCCGCCGGGCCGTGGACCGGGTGGCCTGAAACAAAAGCTGGCCCGGCGCTTTCATGGCCTTTCCCTGAATCCGGGCAGGCATGCC